>VGIE01000089.1 GCA_016867955.1 Betaproteobacteria bacterium | reverse complement strand
CTGCGTGGTGAAGGTCTGCTCGAACTGGCGCGACACGGCTGTGCGGTGGGCATCCAGGGCGGCCATGAACGCAGGCCAGCCGGCAAAACCCATGGCGCGCGCCAGCAGTCTGCGGTCGCCGGCGTCCTGCGGCAGTTCGTGCGTCTGCGCGTCATCGAGGTACTGGATGCGGTGCTCGACGCGGCGCAGGAAGTCATAGGCGTTGCGCAGGATGGCAGCCTGCACGGCATCGAGCAGCTGCCGCGCCTCGAGCAGCGCGAGCACTTCGAGCGTGGGGCGCGTCTGCAGCGCCTGCTCGCGGCCGCCGCGGATGAGCTGGAAGGCCTGGGCGATGAACTCGATCTCGCGAATGCCGCCGGGGCCGAGCTTGACGTGCGCGGCCAGCTCGCGCCGCGCCACCTCCTCGCGGATCTGCGCGTGAAGTTCGCGCATGGCGGCAAAGGCGCCGTAATCGAGGTACTTGCGGAATACGAAGGGGCGCACCAGCTGGGTGAGGGCGCGCTGCGCCGCCACATCGCCGGTGAGCGTTCGGCCCTTGATCCAGGCATAGCGCTCCCATTCGCGTCCCTGGGTGACGAGGTACTGTTCGAGCGCATCGAAGCTGATGGCCAGCGGCCCGGCGTCGCCCCAGGGCCGCAGGCGCATGTCGACGCGGAACACGAAACCCTCGGCCGTGGGCATGGACAGCAGCGCGGTGATGCGCTTGCCGAGGGCGTTGAAGTACTCGTGCACCGAGTAATCGTGCCGCCCGCCCTGGATCGCGCGCGTGTCGGTATCGCCCTCCTCCGGATACACGAAGACCAGGTCGATGTCGGAGGACACGTTCAGTTCTCCGCCGCCGAGCTTGCCCATGCCGACTACCAGCAGGGGCTGGCGGCCGCCTGCGCCCGGCGTTCCGGGCGGCGCAACCGGAATGCCCATGCGCGCATCCAGTTCAGGGCTGATGCTGGCGATCGCAGCGGCGATCGCGACTTCGGCGAGATCGGTCATGCAGCGGCAGACCTCCGCCAGCGGCGCGACGCCCGAGAGGTCTCGCTGCATGGTGCGCAGCATCACGCGCGCACGCAGGTGGCGCAGCGCCGATTCCATGCCGCGGCCCTGCTGCAGCGCCGCGTGAAGGAAGTCGCGCATCGCCGCGCGCGTCCAGGCGGTACCCGCCGCAGCGCCGGTTTCGGCGGTCAGTTCGGGCCGCGCCGCGATCATCTGGCGCGCATAACGCGAGAACTGCGTGGCCGAGGGCAGGCCGGCGGCGGCCTGTATGCGGGTACCGCCGGGTCGGGTCGATGCGCGCGAGGCGGTTTTCCTTGACGTCATGTGTGCGTGCAACAGGATGTAATTGCGGGGGCGGGGCCGGGGCGTTGCGGGTAAAATGCTGCTGTTGGCATCATTCTAAGGCCAAGCCCGGTGCCGGCTGCTCCTGGAGCGGGGCGCAACCACCTGCGGCGAACCTGCACTGTGCAGCCGGCCCATTCTGAACGGCGACGCGTTGAACGACCGGAACAAGACGGCAAGCGAGAATCCGCAGGCTGCAGTGCATACCGGGCTGGGCGATGCGCTTGCTGCGGTGGGCGATGCGGCAATCAGGATCGAGCATGCCGCCGAACAGACCATCGAGAACAACCTGGCGCGGCACCCGCGCTGGCGCAGTGCGCTGGCACTGCTCGGTTGGTCGCTGGTGGCGCTGTATTTCCTGTTTGCCGGCACATTCCTCGGGCTGCGCTACTGGCTGCTGCCGAACATCGGGCAGTATTCAGAGGCAATCGAGCGCGCGGTGTCCGAGGCCGTGGGCGAGCGCGTCACCATCGGAACGGTGCAGGCTGGCTGGGAGGGCCTGCGGCCGGAGATCAGTCTCGCCGACGTGCGCATCCACGACCGCGAGGGGCGCCTGGCGCTGTCGCTGCCGGTCATCGAGGCGGTAGTGGGGTGGTCTTCGGTGTTCTACGGCGGCCTGCGTTTCGAGTCGCTCACGCTCGACCGTCCCGACCTGGAGGTGCGGCGCGATGCCGAGGGCCGGCTGTTCGTGGCGGGGATGCAATTGCGCAGCGGCGACCAGGGGCCGGGATTTTCCGACTGGCTGCTGGCGCAGCGCGCCGTGCTGATTCGCGACGGGCGGATTGCCTGGGACGACGGCCTGCGGCGGGCCCCACGGCTCGAACTCTCGAGCGTCAGCCTGCTGGTGCGCAACAGCGGCGAACTGCACCGCTTCGCGCTGCGTGCGGTGACTGCGCGCGAACTGGCCTCCGCACTCGATATGCGCGGCGAGCTGCGCGGCAGCAGCCTGACGCAACCCAGCGAATGGGTAGGCCGCCTCTTCGCTGAACTCGACTACGCCGATCTGGCCGCGTGGCGGCAGTGGTTCGACTATCCCGTCGAAGTGCGCTCCGGGCATGGCGGGGTGCGGCTGTGGCTCGACTTCGCGCGCCTGCAAGTCACCGACGTGACGGCGGACGTGACGCTGACCCGCGTGGCCGCTCGAGCCGCGCCGGACCTGCCCCTGCTGGAACTCGACTACCTGCATGGGCGCCTTGGCGCGCGGCAGTCGCGCACGGAGGTATCCGACGCCCGCGACAGCCTGCCGGGCGAAACGAAGCCCAAGGCGTTCCGCGCCACGCGGGATGTCTTCGGGCGCCGGGTTGCGCTGCGCACCCGCGGCGGCGTGGCGCTGGCGCCGGCGGATTTCGCCCTGCGCCTGGAGGCGTCGGGCGACGGCAAGGGCGGCGGCAGCGAGCGCGGAGAATTCAGCGCCGACTCGCTCGAACTGCAATCGCTGGCACGCATCGCGGAGTTCCTGCCGTTTCCACCGGCGGTGCGCAAGCGCCTGGCGGAGACCGAGCCGCGCGGCCGCGTGTTTGACCTCAAGTACGCATGGACCGGGGCGGCAGAGCAGCCGCGGCAGTACAGCCTTCGCAGCCGTTTCGAGGCGCTCGGGGCACGCGCCAATGACGGCTGGCCGGGCTTCGCCAACCTGTCGGGCACGGCCGAGGCGAGCGAGAAATCCGGCAGCGTCGTGCTGGCAGCGAAGAATGCGGCGCTCGAGTTGCCCGACATCCTGGCCGAATCACGCCCGGTGTTCGAAACCCTGGGCGGACAGATCGGCTGGCGTCATGGCGCGGAAAAGCTCGAGCTGACGCTCAAGCAGCTGGCGTTCGCCAATGCTGACCTTGCGGGCAGCCTGTCGGGCACCTACGCGCGCAGCGCCGGCAGCCCGGGGTTGATCGACCTGACCGGGCAGTTCCCGCGCGCCGATGCGCGGCGCGCCTGGCGCTATGTGCCCAACCTGAATGCGCCGGTGCGCGACTTCCTGAATGCCGGGCTGCTGGCCGGCCGGGTGAACGATGCGCAGCTGCGATTGAAGGGGGACCTCGCGCGTTTTCCCTTTGCCACGCAGACGGATGGCATCTTCCAGGTGTCCGCCAAGTTTACCGGGGCCGAGTTCAGCTACGGCGAGGGCTGGCCGCCGGTGTCCGCAGCGGTGGGCGACATCCTGTTCGACGGTCTGCGCCTGCAGGTGCTGGCACAGCGCGCCAACGTCCTCAACGCGCGTGCAGTAAACGTGCGCGCCGGCATCCCCGACCTCTTCCACGGCAACGAGATGCTTACCGTTGAAGGGCAGGCCGAAGGCGCCACAAGCGAATTCCTGCGTTTCATAGAGACTTCGCCCGTGGCGAGGCTGGTCGAAGGCGCCACGCAGGATCTGCGCGCCACCGGCAGCGGCCGCCTGCAGATCCGCATCGACCTGCCGATCCGGAACTTGCGCGCGACCCGCGTGGCGGGCAACTACCTGTTCCAGAACAACCAGGTCACGATCGACGACCTGCCGCCGCTCACGCAGGCGAACGGGCGCGTGGACTTCTCCGATACCGGAATCGCGATGCGCGGGGTCACCGCACAACTGCTGGGCGGCAGCGTTACCGTATCCGGGCAGCTGCGCGCCGATGGCGCGCTGGTGCTCGGCGCGCAGGGCAATGCGAACATCGCCGCGCTGCGCCGCGCGTTCGAGCTGCCGATGATGTCGCACGTGAGCGGCACAGCGCCCTGGCGCGGGAACATCGTGATCCGCAAGCGCGCGGTGGACTTCGTCGTCGAATCGAACCTGCAGGGCGTGGCCATCGACCTGCCGCCGCCGCTGGGCAAGCCGGCTGCCGAAGCGCTGGCGCTGCACATCGAACGTGCCGTGAGCGCCGACGCCGAGCTCGCGAAACGCTTTCCTGCGCTGCGCATACCGGCGCGCGGTGACGCCATCGCGCTGTCCCTGGGGCCGGGAGCGGGGACCGGCGCGGGCGCCGGTCCGGCGCGGATGAGCGCCCTGCTGTTGCGGCGGGGTGATGGCAAGGCGTACACGGTCGATCGCGGCAGCGTGGCGGTCAACGAGGCGATGACGTTGCCCGAGCGGCCCGGCGTCGTGGTATCCGGCTCGCTGCCGGTGCTGGAAGTGGAGCGCTGGCAGGCGGCGCTGGGGGATGGCGCAGGCACGCCGGCTTCGTCCGCGCCGGCAGTGTCATTGCCGGCCCTCAGCGCGATCAACCTGAAGATCGGCGCACTTGACGTGACGGGAAAGCGCTTCAATGACCTTGTCCTGCGCGTGGCCCAGCGCGCCGGCCAGTGGGGCGGCACGGTCGAGGCGAAGGAGTTCGCCGGCGAAGTGCAGTGGCGCCCGGAGGGCCGCGGTCGGGTGCAGGCAAGGCTCAAGCACCTCACGCTGCCCGACGACCGGCCCGTCGTGCCGCCCGACGAACCCCCGGCCGCGAAGACCGCCGCGCCGCAACGCGAACTTCCGGCGCTCGACATCGTGGCCACGGACTTCGTCATGCGCAACAGGAACCTCGGGCGGCTGGAAGTGCTGGCGACGAATGCCGAAGCACGCGAGTGGCGCATCGAGAAGCTGCAGCTGACCACGCCCGAATCCACGCTGGCGGTGGACGGCGTGTGGCAGTCCTGGGCGGCGCGACCGAGCGTCATCGTCAACCTGAGGCTCGAAGTCAGCGATGCCGGCAAGTACCTCGACCGCATGGGTTTTGCCAAGGTGCTGCAGGGCGGCACGGCGCGCATGGAGGGCAAGATCGGCTGGGCCGGCAACCCGCAGAGCCTCGACTACGGCACGCTCACCGGCAACCTGTCACTGACCTCCGAAAAGGGGCAGTTCCTCAAGGCCGATCCGGGCATCGCCAAGCTGCTGGGCGTGCTCTCGCTGCAGTCGCTGGTCACGCTGGACCTGCGCGATCTTTTCCGCGAGGGGTTTTCCTATGACACGCTGGGTGGCACTGCCAACGTGTCCAAGGGCATCTTGACGACACAGGATTTCCGCATGAAGGGCGCATCGGCGCTAGTCAACATGAAGGGCACCATCGACCTGGCGAAGGAGACGCAGAACCTGCAGATGCGCGTGGTGCCTTCCGTGGGCGACGGAGCCTCGACCATCGCGGGCTTCTTCCTTGCCAACCCGATCCTGGGCCTCGGCGCCACGCTGCTGCAGCGGCTGCTGAAGGATCCGCTGGGACAGATATTCTCCGTGGAATACGATGTCACCGGGACCTGGAGCGACCCGAAGGTCACGCGCACCAAGGTGGAGACGCCCAAGGATGTCGCGGCGGGAACCAACCAGTGATTGCAGACGCATTGCGGAATAGTGGAGCCAGCGCATGAGCGGGGAAAAAGGAAATCAAGGACATGAGGGGAAACTTCCCTCATCCTCCCCGACCCCGGGGGACGTTTCGAATGGATTCGAAACGGCCCCCAGGTTCAAGATCGCGGCAGTCCAGATGGTGTCCACGCCGGATGTCGACACCAACCTGAGGCGCGCCGATGCGCTGATCGCCGAGGCTTCGGCACAGGGCGCCCGCGTGGTCGGCGTGCCCGAGTACTTTTGCATCCTCGGCATGAAGGACAGCGACAAGGTGGCGGTGCGCGAGCCCGAGGGCGGGGGCCCGATCCAGTCCTTTCTCGCCGATGCCGCGGCGCGCCACGGGGTGTGGCTGGTGGGGGGCACGGTGCCGCTGGTGTGCCCGGACCCGGACAAGGTGATGAACACCGTGCTGGTGTACGACGACGCCGGCCGACGCGTGGCGCGCTACGACAAGATCCATCTCTTCGGCTTCGATGACGGCAGGGAGCGCTACGAGGAGAGCCGCACCATCATGCCGGGCACGCAGCCGGTCGCCTTCGACTCGCCCTTCGGCCGCATGGGCCTGTCGGTGTGCTACGACCTGCGTTTTCCCGAGCTGTACCGCGCCCTCGGCCCCACCGACATCATCTGGGTGCCATCTGCCTTCACGGCGATCACGGGCAAGGCGCACTGGGAACCGCTGCTGCGCGCGCGCGCCATCGAGAACCTCGCCTACGTCATCGCCCCGGCGCAGGGTGGCCGGCACGCCAACGGCCGCAGCACCCATGGCCACAGCATGATCATCGATCCCTGGGGCGTGATCCTCGCCGAGCGCGACACCGGCGAGGGCGTGGTGGTGGCCGGAGTCGACCGCGCGCGCACGGCGAAGCTGCGCGGCCATTTGCCGGCGCTGGAGCATCGCCGCGTGAAATGAGCAGGCGCTGGAGAATCGGCGCGAGAAAAAGAGGCCGCGCCGGCGCAGAGTAGAATGAACCGCAGTCCCCGTCTGCAATAACCCCACATCCTTTCAGGTTCGAACCGCGCCATGAACGCACCCGATCCGCTCTTCCGCGCCGCCAATACCTTCCTGCTCGAACCGAACAACCTCGAGACCGGCAAGCTCGCCGGCGTGTTCGGCTCGATGCTGACCCACCGGCTCGACCATGCCGACCTGTACTTTCAGTACACGCGCCACGAGGGCTGGAGCCTCGAAGAGGGCATCGTCAAGTCGGGTAGCTTCAGCATCGACCAGGGCGTGGGCGTGCGCGCGGTCAGCGGTGAGAAGACCGCGTTCGCCTATTCGGACGAGATCAGCATGCCGGCGCTGGCCGACGCGGCGGCAGCGACGCGCGCCATCGCCAGCCGGGGCGGCAACGCCAGGCCGGTTGCCGCCAGCAGCCGCGCGCCCGGTCGTGTGCTCTATCCCGGCGTCGATCCGCTGGCGTCGCTTGCCGATACCGACAAGGTCCGCCTGCTGGAGAAGCTGGAGAAGCTCTGCCGCGACAGGGACGCGCGCGTCACCCAGGTGATGGCCTCGCTGGCCGGCGAATACGAAGTGGTGATGGTGGCGCGCTCCGACGGCCTGATGGCCGCCGATGTGCGCCCGCTGGTGCGCCTGTCGGTGCAGGTCATTGCCGAGGAGAACGGCCGCCGCGAGCAGGGTTCCGCGGGCGGCGGGGGGCGCAGCGACTACGGCTATTTCACCGATGCGCGCCTGGGCGAGTTCGCCGAGCATGCCGTGTCGCAGGCGCTGGTCAACCTGCAGGCGCGCCCCGCGCCCGCCGGCACCATGACCGTGGTGCTCGGGCCGGGCTGGCCCGGCATCCTGCTGCACGAGGCCATCGGCCACGGCCTCGAGGGCGACTTCAACCGCAAGGGCAGCTCGGCCTTCGCCGGCCGCGTCGGCAAGCGCGTCGCCTCGAAGGGCGTGACCGTGGTCGACGACGGCACCATCGCAGGGCGGCGCGGCTCGCTCACCATGGACGACGAAGGCAACCCGACGCAGTGCACCACGCTGATCGAGGACGGCATCCTGCGCGGTTACCTGCAGGACACGCTCAACGCGCGCCTGATGGGTGTGCCGGTCACCGGCAACGGCCGGCGCGAATCCTTTGCGCACATCGTGATGCCGCGCATGACCAACACCTACATGCTGAACGGCGACAAGGACCCGGCGGAGATCATCAAGTCGGTGAAGAAGGGCCTCTACGCGGTGAACTTCGGCGGCGGGCAGGTCGACATCACCAGCGGCAAGTTCGTGTTCTCGGCCTCCGAGGCCTACATGATAG
>VGIE01000088.1 GCA_016867955.1 Betaproteobacteria bacterium | reverse complement strand
GCCTGCGCCAGCACCGATCCCACTGGCCCGCCGCCGGCGATGATCACGTCATGCATCGCGGCAGGCGCGGCGCCGCACGCATCGGGAGGCGTTGTCATCCGCGCGCGTCCGGCGGCCTATGTTGCGGCATGGCCGACCAGGCGCTCGATGTCGGCGACGGATTTCGGCGTTGCCGAGGTGATGACATCACAACCAGCGGCGGTGACCAGCACGTCGTCCTCGATGCGGATGCCGATGTTCCAGAATGGCTCGGGCACGTCCCCGGCGGGGCGGATGTAGCAGCCGGGCTCGACCGTGAGCATCATCCCCGGCGCGAGGTCGCGCCACTCGCCAGCCGTCTTGTATTCGCCGGCGTCGTGCACGTCCAGGCCCAGCCAGTGTCCGGTACGGTGCATGTAGAAGCGGCGGTAGTCCCCGGTCTCGATGACCTTGTCCACGCTGCCCTGGCACAGGCCGAAGTCGATGAAGCCCTGTGTCAGCACCTTGACGGCTGCATCGTGCGGCGCATTCCAGTGCACGCCCGGCCTGACGGCGGCAATCGCGGCCGCTTGTGCGGCCAGCACCAATTGGTAGGCATCCTTCTGCGCCGCCGAGAAGCGGCCGTTGACCGGCCAGGTGCGCGTCACGTCCGATGCGTAGCCGTCGAGCTCGCAGCCGGCGTCGATCAGCAGCAGGGTGCCGTCGGCAAGCGGCTTGTTGTTGTCGCGGTAATGCAGGATGCAGGCATTGGCGCCGCCCGCGACGATGGGCCAGTAGGCAGGGTACTGCGCGCCGCGACGGCGGAATTCGTAAAGCAGCTCGGCCTCGATCTCGAATTCCATTCGGCCGGGGCGCGTGGCGCCCATGGCCTTGAGGTGCGCTGCGGCCGAGATGGCCGCGGCGGCACGCATGGTGGCCACTTCCGCAGCGTCCTTGCGCAGCCGCATCTCGTCGAGCACCGTGCGTACGTCGTGGATCTCGCCAGGCGCGGTGACCCCGGTGCGACCCTGCGCGCGCACCTGGTTCAGCCAGCCCATGATGCGCGCATCCCAGTCGGCCTGCGCGCCCGGCGCGTAGTAGAGGGCTGGCTGGTTGGCGAGCAACTTGGGCGCCATCTCCTCGAGCGCATTGATCGAGTAGGCCTCGTCGACGCCGAATTCGGCGCGCGCGGCCTCCGGCCCCCAGCGGAATCCCTCCCAGGTTTCGCGCTCGGCGTCCTTGTCGCGACAGAACAGCAGGGCCCGGGTGTCGGTGCCGCCGGCGTTTCCACCGGCGCCCGGGCCGGCCTGCAGCACCAGCAGCGAGCCTGGCTCGGTGAACCCGGTCAGGTAGTAGAAGTAGCTGTCGAAACGGTAGAGGTAGTCGCTGTCGCGGTTGCGCAGGCGTTCGGGCGCCGTCGGGATCACGGCGATGCCGTGTCTCATGTGGCGCGCTAGCGTGGCGCGGCGGAGGGCGTATCGGCTGGTGTCGGTCATGGGGCGCGGTTGCTTTCCGGGAGAATCATGTCAGAGGAGCGTTGCGGATCAGGCAGCGTCGAGCGCGTTGAGCGTGGCCAGGCGTTCCGGAGTGCCGACGTCGCGCCACAGGCCGGCATGGCGTTCGCCGCCGACCCGGCCCGCGGCCATGGCCTTCCTGAGCAGCGGTGCGAGCGGCGCCTTCTGCCCGGGCGTGATGCCTGAGAACAGCCGCGGGCTGTAGAGCCCGATGCCGGAAAAAGTGCGCATGGCCTCCGGCGCGCCGCGCTCGGCGATGCGCCCGCCGGCCAGCGCGAAATCGCCCTGCGGGTGATGATCGGGATTGTCGACCATGACGAGGTGGGCGAGGTCGTCGCTTGCGGCAAACGACGTTGTGGCGCGCGCGGCCAGCGCCGAAAAATCGTAGTCGCAATAGACGTCGGAGTTCACTACCAGGAAGGGTGAGTCGCCGAGCAGGTGCAGGGCCTGCGCGACGCCGCCGGCGGTCTCCAGCGCCTCGCGCTCCGGCGAATAGCGAATGGAAACGCCGAGGCGCTCGCCGCGGCCCAGCGCCTCGACGATCCGCGCACCAAGGTGCGCGTGGTTGATCACCAGTTCCGTAACCCTGGCGCGCGTGAGCGCCGCGATCATCCATTCGATCAGCGGCCTGCCGCGAACAACGAGCAGCGGTTTGGGCACGCGGTCGGTGAGCGGCCGCATGCGCTCGCCGCGGCCGGCGGCCAGGATCATTGCTCTTGGTGCGGTCCTTGGCGGGGTGGTCAAAAGGTGTATCCCGTCTGTTTTTCAACTGGTTGCAATTCATCCAGCAGGTCGGCCAGCGGGCCCAGTTCGCGATAGCGCCTGCAGGTCTTCCCGAGGTAAGACATTACCAGCGGCTGGTCCCTGAGGTAGCCGTGCTTGCCGTCGCGGTGAGCGAGGCGGGCAAAGATGCCGAGTACCTTCAACTGGCGCTGGGCCCCCATCCACTCGAAATCGCGGTAGAACTGGCCGAAATCGCCCTGCACCGGCAAGCCCGCGGTACGCGCCGCCTCCCAGTAGCGGATGCACCAGTCTAGGACCCGTTGCTCGTCCCAGGCGATGTAGGCGTCTCGCAGCAGAGAAACGAGGTCGTAGGTGATCGGGCCGTGAACGGCGTCCTGGAAATCGAGGATGCCGGGGTTGGGCACCGTGACCATCAGGTTGCGCGAATGGTAGTCCCGATGCACGTACACCTGCGGCTGCGCCAGGTTGTTCTCGATGATCAGGTCGAAGGCCCGCCGCAGCAGCTGCGCCTGCTTACCGGACAGCGTCCGGCCGAGCTGCTTCGCGACATACCACTCCGGAAACAGCATCAGCTCGCGCTCGAGCAGCGCGCGGTCGTACGCCGGCAGCTCGCCGGGCCGGCTGCCGCGCTGGATCGCGACCAGCGCGCCCAGCGCCTCGCGGTACAGCCGGTCGGCGCCCGACGGATCGGCCTGCAGGGCCGCGAGATAGGTGGTGTCGCCGAGGTCGGAGAGCAGGAGGAAGCCCTGCGCGAGATCCTGGGCGAGGACGGAGGGAACATGCACGCCGGCGCGGCCGAAGAGCCCCGCAACATGCACGAAGGCACGGCAGTCCTCCTTGCCGGGCGGCGCGTCCATGACGATGAGCGATCGGGCATCGGTGCCAGGCAGCACGGCGGCGCCAGCTGCGCTTGTGATGCGGAAGTAACGCCGGAAACTGGCGTCGTTGGAGGCCGGCGCCAGCGAAAACGCCGCGGTGCAGGCATCGCTGCCCGTCGGTCGGGGCCCCGCCGTCTGCCCCAACTGCGCGGCGACCCAGGCGCGCAGGTTGTCGAGTCGGTCGGCGCGCGTTTCCCTGCTGGCTGCTGAAATGATGGCGTCCTCGACTGTCGTGGGTGTGGAATGGTGCGATTTTAGAGGTCATTTCACAATTGAGGGGGCAGTTGCGCAACCCGCGTCCACTCCAACCTCGTTGCCCAGGGGCGCCTGAGGGCAGTCCTGTGAGGCGCTTGGTGAATCCAACCCGGTTGGGGAAGATACTGCCCGCAATCTCCCCTGCTGTCCTCGGCTATCATACGGGTGCGTCGCGCGACGGCGCGCTCCGCCGGTGCCCGGGCAATCATCAGCTTGCGGCGCCGTTTTTCATGCATCCATCAGTCCAAGACCCCCCTTGCCGCCGATCGTCCGCCACTGCCTGCATTGCCTGCTTTCAGCAACGCTTGCGACCATGCTGCTTGCTCCCGCCCGGGCGTCTGCGGCCGAGGCCAGGCCGCCGGTGCATGTGAAGGCGGACCGCATCGAGGGCACCATCGACAAGGAAGTCCGCGCCAGCGGCAATGCCGAGCTGCGCCGCGGCAACGTCAGCATCAGCGCCGACGAGCTCAGGTACCAGAACGCCACCGAGGAGGTCACGGCCACAGGCAAGGTACGCATCGAGCGCGACGGCGACGCGATGACCGGCCCCTCGTTGCGCTACCGCCTGCCGGATGCCACCGGCATCATCGACAAGCCGGACTACTCGCTGGCGCCGCGCCAGCGCATCAACCAGGCGCCAATCGGAGCGCGCGGCTCGGCGGCCGCGCTGGAGCTGAAGGGCGAGGACAGGTACCACATCACCGATGCCACGTTCACGACCTGCAAACCCGGCAACAACGGCTGGTACGCGCAGGTCGCCGAACTCGACCTCGACTACACGCGTAACGTCGGCACGGCGCACCGCGCCACAATCCACCTGCTCGACACGCCCATCTTCTACCTGCCCTGGCTGAGCTTCTCGCTGAACAACGAGCGCAAGAGCGGCCTGCTGCCCCCCTCCATCGGCAGCTCCGACAATGGCGGCGCCGAGTTCACCCTGCCCTACTACTTCAACCTGGCACCCAACCGCGACCTCACGCTGGCGGGGCGCTACATGGACAAGCGCGGCCTGCAGCTCAACGGGCAGTTCCGTTACCTTGACAGGAACTATGGTGGCGAACTGCGCTTCGAGGCGCTGCCCGACGACAAGATCCTGCGCACCAACCGCTCCGCGCTGACGCTCAACCACACCTATGCCGACGGCAAGGTATTCGGTTCCCTGAACATTAACAAGGTGAGCGACAACAATTATTTCCGCGACCTCACCAGCCGCATCAACCTGACCTCTCAAACCAACCTCAACCGCGAGGGCGTGGTCGGCTACACCGACACCTGGTGGGGCAGCGGCACCTATTCGGCGACGGCGCGCGTGCAGCAGTTCCAGACGCTGCAGGACCCGAGCACGCCGGTGGTGACGCCCTACGGCCGCGCGCCGCAGTTCCTGCTCAATGCGGTGCGCCAGGAATTCCTTGGCCTCGACTTCAATGTGACAGGCGAGTACGTGGATTTCTCGCATCCGACCCAGGTGGTCGGCCGCCGCTCCACGCTGTATCCCGGCGTGACGCTGCCGCTGCTCGCCCCCGGCGGCTTCGTCACGCCCAAGCTGGGCATGCATGCCACGCAGTACAGCCTGAGCCGCGCGCCGACCAACATCGATGCAAGCCCGAAGCGGGTGCTGCCGATCTTCAGCCTTGACGGCGGGCTCACCTTCGAGCGCCAGACGCGCATCGGCAACAACAACATGGTGCAGACGCTCGAGCCGCGCGTGTTCTACCTGCGCGTGCCGTATCGCAACCAGGACCAGATCCCGCTCTTCGACACGGCGCTGGCCGACTTCAACTATGCGCAGATCTTCTCGGAAAACAGCTTCGTCGGCGGCGACCGCATCAACGACGCCAACCAGCTGACGCTGGCCATGACCTCGCGCCTGCTGGCGGCGGGCTCGGGACAGGAAACCGTGCGCGCGACGCTGGGGCAGCGCTTCTACTTCAACGACGAGCAGGTCGCGCTGACGCCCACCACCACGCGCCGCACCTACCGGTCATCGGACTGGCTGGGGGCGCTGTCGGGCCCCATCGCCCCGAAATGGACGGCGGAAACGGGCGTGCAGTACAACTCGCGCGAGCAGCGCACCGAGCGCCTGACGGTGTCGGCGCGCTACAAGCCCGAGGAGTTCAAGCTGCTCAACCTGTCCTACCGCTACCTGCGCAACCAGCTCGGCCAGATCGACGTCTCGACACAGTGGCCGCTGTCGGCCGGCTGGTACACCGTGGCCCGTTACAACTATTCCCTTCGCGAACGCCGCGTGGTGGAGGCGCTGGGGGGCTTCGAATACAATGGCGACTGCTGGATCGGCCGCATCGTGGTGCAGCGCTTTGCGACCTCGACCGGACAGTCGACGAATGCCGTGTTCCTGCAGGTGGAGCTGAACGGGTTCTCCCGCATCGGCTCCAACCCGCTGGAGACGCTCAAGCGCAACATTCCGGGCTATTCCCGCCTCAACCACCTGGCCCCCTCGGCCAACCAGACGACCGATTTCTTTGACTAGAGGCGATCCCGACCGGTACCTCGCGGGAATGACCCGCAACTGGATTGAATGAATTTTCAACGAAAGCCGCCGGGCCCCGGCGCCAGCCGCACCAACCAGTGGAACCATGCAGATATTTCCAGCCACATTGCAGCGCATCCTGATCGGCGTGTTGCTGATTTTCACCGGTGCGATCGAGTCGCCGGCGGCCCATGCGCAGAGCGGCCAGGCCACGCCGGGCCGAACCCGCATCCAGCTGGTGGACCGCATCATCGCGGTGGTCAACCAGGACGTCATCACGCGGTTCGAGCTGAGCGAGCGCCTGCAGCGCGTGACGCGTGAGCTGGAGCAGCGCAATACGCCGCTGCCGCCGCGCGACGTGCTCGAGCGCCAGGTGCTCGAGCGCCTGATCGTCGAACGCGCGCAGCTGCAGAGGGCGGCGGAAATCGGTCTGCGCGTTGACGACGAGCAGCTCGACGTGACCGTGACCCGCGTCGCCGAGAGCAACAACATGACGCCGGCGCAGTTGCGCCAGGCGCTCGAGCGAGACAATGTGCCGATGCAGAAGTTCCGCGAAGAGCTGCGCAACGAAATCGTGCTGTCGCGGCTGCGCGAGCGGGAGGTGGACAACCGCATCAGCATCTCGGAGAACGAGGTCGATCTGTACCTGGCCGAGCAGTCCGAGGGCAGGGAGACCGCTTCCGAGTTCGACCTGTCGCACATCCTGATCCGGGTGCCCGAGCAGGCGACGCCGGAGCAACTCGATCGGCAGCGCGCGCGCGCCGAAGAGGTGGTCAAGCGTGCCCGCGGCGGCGATGACTTCGCGCAGTTGTCGGCGTCCTTCTCGGACGCCGCCGAGGCCATGGCCGGCGGAGAGCTGGGCTGGCGCCCGCGCGATCGCATTCCGGACCTGTATTTCGACGCCCTGAGCAAGCTCGCGCCCGGCCAGGTCAGCGATGTGCTGAGGAGCCCGGCGGGCTTTCACGTGTTCAGGCTCAACAACATGCGCGGCTCGGGTTCGCCCCTCATGATCGAGCAGACGCGTGCGCGCCACATCCTGCTGCGCGTGGGCGAGGCGCAATCGGAAGCCGAGGCGAGGCGAAAGCTGGAGAACCTGCGCGAGCGCATCGTCAATGGCGTCGACTTCGGCGAAATGGCCAAGCTCAATTCCGACGACGGCTCGGCGGGTGCCGGCGGCGCGCTGGGCTGGCTGTACCCGGGCGACACGGTGCCCGAGTTCGAGCGCGCCATGAACGACCTGAAGGTGGGCGAGTTGAGCCAGCCGGTCAGGAGCCCGTTCGGCCTGCACCTGATCCAGGTGCAGGAGCGCCAAATTGCCGACATGTCCACCGAGCGCAGGCGCCTCGAGGCGCGCAAGGCGCTCCGCGAGAAGAAGAGCGAAGAGGCATTCCAGGAGTGGGTGCGCCAGTTACGCGACCGTGCCTACGTCGAGCTGCGGATGGAGGATCGTTGAGGGGCGGGCGCTGTCGCGCACGCCCGTCGACCGCCTGATGGACGCCACCCGGACCGCGCGCATGGCTGCCCGTCCCGTCATTGCCGTCACCACCGGCGAGCCGGCCGGCATCGGCCCGGAAATCTGCATGGCCCTCGCCGCGCGGCTGTCCGGAGCGACACCCGGCACGGACCGGCCGGCGCGCATCGTGCTGCTGGGCGATCGCGGGCTGCTGGCCGAGCGCGCCCGTGCCGCCGGGGTGGCGCCGGTGCTGCGCGACTACGTTGCGGCCGCGGCCGCGGCAGGGGATGGCGGCGTGGAGCTGCTGCACCTGCCGCTGCGCGCGTCCTGCCGCGCGGGACGGCTCGATCCGGCCAACGCCGCCTATGTGCTTGCGCTGCTCGAGCGCGCCAGCGACGGCTGCGCCAGCGGCGAGTTTGCCGCCATGGTGACCGCGCCCGTCAGCAAGGCGGTGATCAACGATGCCGGCATCCCGTTCACCGGCCATACCGAATGGCTGGCCGAGCGCAGCGGCCGCGGCGCCGATGGCGTGGTCATGCTGTTGGTCGGCGGCGGCCTGCGCGTGGCGCTCGCCACCACCCACCTCGCGCTGGCCGATGTGCCGCGCGCCATCAC
>VGIE01000087.1 GCA_016867955.1 Betaproteobacteria bacterium | reverse complement strand
GGACATCCGCTTCCGCGTGCCGCTGGGGCCCAGCTTCGCCGAGGCGCGCGACGCCATCCAGATGTTCGGCGAGGAAGTCATCCCGCACGTGCGCTGACGGATTGCATGGCCGCTGCGGTGCTGCGGGGAATCTGCTTCAGTTCGCAGGCGCTGATCGATTGTCACGCCTGGAGCTTGCGCCACTTGGGCCTGCGCTTCTCGAGAAACGATGCCGCGCCTTCGCGGAAATCCTCGCCCATGGTGAAGCGCAGGTTGAAGAACTGCGCGGCGCGCAGCGCCTCGTCGGCGGACATCTCGGTGAGAAGGTTGAAGGCGCGCCGGCCCATCATGATGGCCGTGGGGCTGACCCGCGCGAATTTCTTCGCGTAGCCGGCGACGAGCTCGTCCATCTGCTCGCGGGTGTCCACCACCTTGCTGACGAAGCCGAGGGCGCGGGCCTCCGCGGCGTCGATCGGCTCGCCGGTCATCATCATCTCGAGCAGGCGCTTCCTCGGCAGCGCGCGCGCGAGGTGCGCCACGATGATCATCGGGAAGATGCCGATCTTCACCTCGGTGGCGCCGAAGGTGGCGTTGCGCGTGGCGATGAGGATGTCGCACATGCCGGCGAGGCCGAAGCCGCCGGCGAGCGCGGGGCCGTTCACGGTGGCGATCACCGGCTTTTGAGCGTTCAGCATGAGACGGTGCGCGGCGATGATGGGCTGCGCCCATTCCGAGGCCTCGTCCGCGCTCATGCCCGGGAACTTCTTCATCTCGTTGATGTCGCCGCCGGCGCAGAAGGCATCGCCTGCACCGGTTATCTCCAGCACCACGACCTCGTCGTCGGCCAGGTGCTGCAGCATCGCGTCGTGGATCTCCTCGGTGGTGATGCGGTCCATCGGGTTCTTCAGCTTGGGCCGGTTGAGGATGATGCGGCCGATGCCATCCCTTTTTTCGACGAGGATGTGGCGCCAGGTCGTCATGTCGGGGCTCCTTGAGTTCGGTCGGGGTTTGTCTGCTGGGAGAGGATCAGGCGGCACCCTACCTGCTGCCGGCGACGTCGCGCTTCAGGCGGCGCTCGGCGAACAGCCAGGGCCCCGCGGGGCCCTGGCCGCGGCGGAACACGTCGGTGTACACCGAGGTCTGCAGGATGCGCACGCCCTCGGGCCGGGTCTCGATGAGCTGCATGACAACGCAGGCGTCGATGCGGTTGGATGTGGCGGCGAGGATGAGCAGGTTGGAGATGACATGGCGGCGCAACGCGCCGCCCATCAGCGCCGCGCCTTCGCGCCGGCTGCGCAGGGCATTGACCGCCGCTGCGCGGCCGCGCGCCGGCAGCTCGGGCGCGGCAAGGTCCAGGTCAAGGACGATGTCGTCGGTGAAAAGGCGCCCCATCGCCTCGAAGTCCATGCCGTCCACGGCGAGCGCGTACGCCGCGTGGAGCTGCTGGATGGCGAACCAGTCGTCGAAGGGCAGATGGCGCGGCAGGCTGTACAGGCGTGGATCGTTCATCGTCGTGTCTCGATAGGTCGGCAGGCTGTGCACGCCGGTGCCGCCGGTACTTGTCCACGCGACCACCCCGTGACACACTAACCGGCGAGGGTGCCACCACGACGCCGCGAAGCAATTGAACGGGTGTTTTGGACGGCGGGCCATTATGCGGCCGGGGAAGCCGCAGCGTCAATCGTCGAGGGTGGACGCGGGCCGAGGGCAGGTGCGGACCAACGGGGGCGAGGCAGGCGCGTGGCGGGCCTGGAATGGACGCAGGGGCCCGCCGCGCTCCCGATACACGCTCGCGTGCGGGCCGTCTGCCCGGCGGCATCGCGTCGGGATATTGCTTCCAATCCGGATGGGGAATCCATGAGGACCAGGATCTGTGAGATGCTCGGCATTGACGTGCCGATCTTCGCCTTTTCGCATTGCCGGGACGTGGTCATCGAGGTCTCCAAGGCGGGCGGATTCGGCTGCCTTGGCGTCACCTACCAGACACCGGAGGACCTCGAAGCCGAGCTGAAGTGGATCGACGAGCACATCGGGGGCAAGCCCTACGGTATCGATGTCCTGCTGCCCGCCAAGTACGAGAACCTGAAGGGCAAGCGCGTCACCCCGGACGATCTGCCGAAGGAGCAGGAGGCCTTCATGCGCCGCGTGCTCGACGAGGCCGGCATTCCGCCGCTGCCCGAGGCCGAACGCCGCGAGATGCTGCAGAAGCGGCTCGACCACATCAACATGACGCCGCAGCAGATCGAGGCGCTGGTGGAGGTGTCGCTCAAGCACCCGATCAAGACGCTGGTGAGCGGCCTCGGGGCCCCGTCGCCGGAGCTGCGCGACCGTCTGCATGCAAAGGGCATTCTGATAGGCGCCCTGGCGGGCAAGGCTGAACACGCGCGCCGCCACAAGGCCGCGGGGGTCGATTTCGTGGTGGCGCAGGGCATGGAGGCGGGTGGCCATACCGGCACCATTACATCGATGCTGCTGTGGCCCGACGTGGTGGATGCGGTTGCGCCGTTGCCGGTGCTTGCAGCGGGCGGCATCGGCCGCGGCCGCCAGATGGCGGCGGCCATGGCGATGGGGGCGCAGGGCGTCTGGTGCGGTTCGATCTGGCTTGGCACCCGCGAGAGCGAAGTCGTGCCCGAGGTGAAGGAGAAGTTCTACGCCGCCGGCTTCGAGGACACGGTGCAGACGCGCATGCGTTCCGGCAAGCCCGCGCGCCTGTTGCGCAGCAAGCTGTCGGACGCGTGGGCGCGGCCCGATGCGCCTCCTTTCGCGCCCATGCCGTTGCAGACGATGGTCATGGCCGAGCCGCATATGCGGGTGGAACGCGGCAAGCTGAAGGAGTGGAAGTACTACCCGGTGGGCATGGTCGTGGGCCAGATGAAGTCGGAGACCTCCGTCCGACAGGTCATCCACGACATGCTGAACGAGTTCCTCGAGGCGACGGAGCAGCTCACGCAACTGGTGAACTCCGACTGATTGCCGCGCCGGGGTGGCAATTACTGCGCGCTGAACCCGCCATCGATGACGAACTCGCCGCCGGTGGTGAAGGCGGACTCGTCGGAGGCGAGGTGCAGCACGCAGTGCGACACTTCCTCCGGTTTGCCGCGGCGCTGTCCGAGCGGCACCTTGTCGGCCAGCATCCTCATGCGTTCGGGCGTCGAATTCGCGTTCATCGGCGTCGCGATCAGCCCCGGGAAAATGGCATTGGCGCGGATCAGGTCCCCGGCGTACTCCGCCGCCGCCTGCCTGGTGAGGGCGCGCAGCGCGCCCTTGCTGGCGGCATAGGCCGGGATTCCGCTGTAGCCGACCAGCGCGGCCGTGGAGCAGATGTTGATGATGGACCCGCCGCCGCGGTGGCGCATGTGCGGGATGGCGTGCTTCATGCCGAGGAAGGCCCCAGTCAGGTTGATGCCGATGACCTGGTTCCACTGTGCGAGGCCCAGTTGGTCGAGCGGGCCCTGCTGGGGCGCAATGCCGGCGTTGTTCACCAGCACGTCGAGCCGGCCGAAGGCGAGCATGGCCGTGTTGTAGGCGGCCTGCCAGTCGGTTTCCACGGTGACATCGAGCGGAACATAGATGGCCTCGCCGCCTTCGGCGGCGATGGCGCGCGCCAATTCGCGCCCCAGCTCGTGCAGCACGTCGCCGATGACCACGCGGGCGCCCTCGCGCGCCAGCAGGCGGGCATGCGACTCGCCCATGCCGCGCGCGGCGCCCGAGATGAGCGCCACCTTGCCCGCGACGCGGCCCGGCATGGCTACTTGAATTTCGCGATCAGTACGTCGGCGACGCGCTTCAACATGTCGATGTCGTCCTTCGCCGACACGCTTTCCCAGCGCACCATGGCGTGGGTTGCGCCGAAGTCGCGGTAGCGCTTCGCTTCGTCCAGCGACGCGGCCATGTTCTTCGGATCGACGTAGAGCGTCATTTCCATGCCCAGCTCGGCCGGGTCGCGGCCGGCGGCGCGCGCCGCGGCATGCACCTTCTGTTTGCACACTTCGCCTTCCGGGCCGGGCTGGAACAGCGGTATCCAGCCGTCGGCGAGGCGGCCGATGCGATTGAGCACGGCATCCGGCGGGTAGGGGGCGATGCGGCGTCCCAGACCGAACCACAGCGGGATGGCGCGGCCGAGCGTTGGCGACAGGCTGGCGTCGCGGATGTTGTGCCACTGGCCCTTGTAGGTAACCTCTTCCTTCGTCCAGAAGGCGCGCAGCACCGCGATCTGCTCCTCAAAGCGCTTGCCGCGCGTCTTGAACTCGGCGTTCAGTGCCTCGAACTCGATCGGGTTGTAGCCAACGCCCACTCCGAGGCGGATGCGGCCGCCAGACAGGATGTCGATTTCCGCCGCCTGCTTGGCGACCAGGCAGGTCTCGCGCTGCGTCAGCACCAGCACGCCGGTGACGAACTCGACGCGACTGGTCAGCGCGGCGAGATAGGCAAACAGCGTGAAGACCTCGTGGATGTAGCTCTTGGCGGTATAGGGTGTCTGCGCAATACCGTCATGCTTTTCAGCGACGATTCCGATGACGTGGTCGAGGTATCGCACGTGGTTGAATCCGAGGTCGTCGGCGGTCTGGAAGAACTTCACCAGCTCCGGCAGCTTGTTGGGGCCGTAATTGGTGAACATGTAGGCATTGGTGCCGAATTTCATGGTTCCTCCGGAAGGTCTCAAGGATCGCGGCGCCGGCTCGCACAGGCCCGCGCGCAGCGGGCATGTGCTGTTTCAGCGCCGGTCATGCCAGAGCACTACGCGCATTGAATGCGTGTTGATTGCATTGCGCAACCGCCATCCGATGCACGCTGCGCAGGTCTCGTTTTAAGGTTGAGCAAGGCAAGGATGGCGCCTACTGCGCCGCCATCCCCGCCGCCTTGGCCACCGCTTCCCACTTGATGAACTCGCGCGCCAGGCGCTCGCGCGTGCGGTCGAGAGGGTCCGGCAGCACCGACAGGCCCAGCGTCATGAACTGCTCCCTGACCTCCGCGTTCTGCAGGGCGGCCACCAGTTCGCGGTTGAGCACGAGCATGATCTCACGCGGCGTCTGCCCCTGTGCGAGCAGCACGTACCAGGAGGCAAAATCGAATCCCGGGGCGATTGTTTCGGCCAGCGTGGGGATGTCGGGCGCGATGGGCGAACGCGTCGTCGTCGTGACGGCCACGGCACGCACCGTGCCCGACTTGATGTGCGATATGGTGGAGCCGAAGCTTGTCAGCACGCCGGTGATCTGCCCGCCGATGACGTCGATCAGCGCTTGTCCGGCGCCCTTGTAGGGCACCGTAACGATGTCTGCCTTCATGCCCTTTCGCAGCATGTCTGTCGCGAGGATGGTCGAGGGGTCGGAGCCCGCGAAGGTCAGCGCGCCGGGCTTGGCGCGGGCCAGTTGCATGAATTCCTGCGCGTTGCCCGCCGGCATCTTGGGATTGATCACGAGCACCAGCGCCTGCTCGCCGTAGATCAGCACGGGCTGCAGGTCCTTCTTCGGGTCGTAAGGCAGGCCCTTCTCGGTGGCGGCGCTGATGGGGAAGCCGTTGCTCACCACCACCAGCATGTGGCCGTCGGGCGCCGACTTGGCCACCGCGTCGGTGCCGATGGTGCCGTTGGCACCGGGGCGATTCTCCACCACGATGGGCTGGCTGAAGCGTGGCGCCAACACCCGAGCTACCAGGCGTCCGGAGGCATCGGCGCCGCCGCCCGGCGAGAACGGGATGATGATGCGGATCGGTTTGGACGGAAACGTCTGTGCGAGCAGCGCGCCTGGCATCCCAGCCACGCCCGTGACAGCCAACACCACTCCCAGCAGCACGTGTTTCATCGCCTTCCTCCTTGATCCAGATCTGTCCCCGGCAGCGACTTTACCCGAATCCTTGCGCTGAGCAAGCGACGCAGCCGCCGGCCATCACGAATGTGAATGCTTTGCTGTGGGTGCTGATGGTGTGATGATGCGCGCGGCAGCTGGGACGTGTTGCCACACAGATTTGCTTCTGTCTGACATACTGGAACTTGAGGGGACGTCTCCCCTCGCGCCGTCAGGAACCCTGAATGACTGCTCACTACCGCGCCATCTCGCCCGCCAATCAGGCCCTGGCGCTCGCGATCTTCTTGGGCCTGTGCTTTGCCGCCGCAGCAATCGGCGGCGCGGTGACGGCCGACAGCGTGCGCACCTGGTACCCGACCATCGTCAAACCATCTTTCAACCCGCCAAATGCGGTGTTCGCACCGGTGTGGACGATCCTCTATGCCATGATGGCGGTCGCCGCCTGGCGGGTCTGGCGCGTGGCGGGTCTGCGCGCGGCGTCCCCCGCGTTCACGGCCTTTGCGGTGCAACTGGTGCTGAACGTCTGCTGGTCGGTGGTGTTTTTCGGTCTGCACGCAATCGGTGCGGCACTGATCGAGATCGTCGTGCTGCTGGCTGCCATTGTGGTCACGACGCGGCTGTTCTGGCGCCACGATCGCATCGCCGGGCTGCTGTTCATTCCCTACGTGGTCTGGGTGTGTTTCGCCCTGGTGCTGAATACGGCCCTCTGGCGGCTGAACGCGACCGCGTAAAGCGGGCTGAATCGTCCGCTTACAACGTGGCTCAGATCCTCGTGAACCTCACTGGGATGCTGCTGTACATCGCGTAGTGCGTGGACGCGTCGCGCACGGGCGGCCGTTCGGGGTCGAGTGCAAGGCCGGCGGCGTAGTAACGCCGGCACAGCGTCACCAGCGTGCCGTCCACGCCGGTCGTTCCGGTCGGGTTGCGGCTGCCGGTCACCAGCGGCCGGCCCGGGCAGGTGTGCGCGCCGCCGCCGAAGGCCAGGCCCCAGGGCGCGGCGTTCTCGACCGTGCGATGCGGGTTGAACGCCTCGCCGTGTTCGCCGAAGTGCTTGGGGTCGGAGTTGGCCGGGATGAAGTGCAGCGACACCGTCTGCCCGGCCTTGATGTGTCGGCCGCTGGCGAGCGTCACGTCCTCCAGCGCCGTGCGCTGGCGCACCGGCGTGGAGATGGTCATGCGCAGCGATTCAAATGCGGCGCGGCGCAGGAACTCGGGGTCGGAGTCCATCAGCGTGCGGTCCTGCGGGTGCTGCTCGAACCACAGCTCCATGCGCAGCACCATGTTGGTGAAACCCAGCACCGTGGTCTGCGTTGCGGCCACTAGGTAGGCGCAGGTCTCCACCAGCAGCACGTTGTCGTCACCCGACCAGGCGCCGTCGCGGTTGGCGAGCATGAGGGTGAGGATGTCGTGGCTGGTCTCGGTGGGGTCGCGGCCGGCGGCGAGCGCCGCGGACACCACGTTGCGGCGCCGCTCGAGGGAGGGTCCGTAGAGCTCGCGCTCGAAGGCGTCGCGCGCATCGAAGGCGCGCCTGAGCACCACGTCCGGGTCCTCGCGCGACCAGTCCACCGTGAGGCCTGCGCCCAGCGCCTGCACCTGCGCGATGAAGCGGTCCGCGGTGTCGGGACTCTCCAGGCCGTCGATGCCGACCACGGCGGCGGCGATGCGGTAGACCGAGCGCTGCGCCAGGGGAACGAGGTCGGCGTGGATGCTGCCGTCGGCAGCGCGGGGCATGGCGGCCAGTTCGGCGATGCAATGGTCGAGCGTGGGTGTGAGGTGGCGATCACGGTATGTCGCCACGGCCGCATCGTCGAGCAGTTTGGCGAGCTTGCGGCGCCGCGCCATGTGGCCCTCGCCATCCATGGAGATAAGCACCCCCTGCATGAGCGGCGCCGACCTGGCCGTCGGGCTGGCCCACCCCTCCATCTTGAACTGCCGCGAGCGCAGGATCTCGGTGACCTCGTCGAGGCTCTCGATCAGCACCGTGCCGGCAAAGGCGTCGGTTTCCCTGAAGTTGGCGGATGCGGCGCCGGATGCTGCCATGAGAAACCTCCAGAATGACTTTTCGGGCCGGGAAGCACTTTCCATCGCTAACCACAATCCCGTTACAGGCGGGATGTTACCCGGGCAATCTACCCTACCCTGACCCCGCAGGACAATGTCATTGTGCGCCGATATTGATCCGCATTAGTCCGGCACTGTCAGGTGATGCTAA
>VGIE01000086.1 GCA_016867955.1 Betaproteobacteria bacterium | reverse complement strand
AGCGCGGCGCGGTGGTGGGCCTGTTCCTGCTGGCGCCGGCGCTGCTGACCTTTGTCGTCGATTTCTTTGTGCAGGGCCGGCAAACCGCGCAGCTGTCGGCGCGCGCCGTTCCTTACGTGCCCAGGCGCGCGCCGCTGTTCGACTGGCTGATGACCGGCTATTGCCTGGTGGTGGTGCTGCTGATGCTCGCGGTCCTCGGCATGGCGCTGTTCGCCTCTTTCGTCAAACTGTGGCCCTACAACCTGAGCTTTACGCTCAAGCATTACGTGTTCGGACTGGTGGACGCGGATGTCGGCGTGGCATTCGTGAACAGCCTGACGCTGGCGGCTGCCTGTGCCATTGGCGGCACCCTGCTGGCCTTCGTCGGTGCCTACCTGCTGGAAAAAACGCGCGGGCTCGACTGGCTGCGGCCCGGCGTGCGGCTTCTCGCCATGCTGCCGATGGCGGTGCCGGGACTGGTGCTGGGACTGGGCTATATCTTCTTCTTCAACCATCCGGACAACCCGCTCTACGTGCTGTATCACACCATGGCGATACTGGTGCTGTGCACCATCGTGCACTTTTACACCACCGGGCACCTGACGGCGGTGACGGCGCTCAAGGCGCTCGACAACGACTTCGAGGCGGTATCGGCTTCGCTAAAGGTGCCGTTCTTCAAGACCTTCTGGCGCGTGACCCTGCCCATCTGCACTCCGGCACTGGTCGATATCAGCCGCTACTTTTTCATCAATGCCATGACCACCATCTCGGCAGTGGTGTTCCTGTATTCGCCAGAAACCAAGCTGGCCGCCATCGCCATCCTGAACCTGGATGAGGCGGGGGAAATCGGCGCAGCCGCTGCCATGGCGATTCTCATCGCCGCAACATCCACACTGGTGTGCCTGGCCTACATGCTGCTGGGCTGGCTGGTCGACCTGCGCACGCAAGCCTGGCGGCGCCCTGCAGCAAACTAGACCCACTGAGGAGACAGCCATGATCCGAGGAAACGATCCGATCCTGCTCACTCCGGGCCCGCTGACGACTTCGCTGGCGACCAAGCAGGCGATGTTGCGCGACTGGGGATCCTGGGACAGTGCATTCAATGCCATGACGGCGAGCCTGTGCAAGGACCTTGTGGACGTCGTGCATGGGGCCGCCACGCACGTGTCCGTGCCGCTACAGGGCAGCGGCACGTTTTCGGTGGAGGCGGCGATCGGCACCGTAGTGCCCAGGGGCGGCAGGGTGCTGGTGCCGCAGAATGGCGCCTACTGCCAGCGCGTCCTGAGAATCTGCAAGTACCTGGGGCGCGCGGCCGTCGAGCTGCCGATGCCCGAGGATATGCAGGCGACCGGGAAAATGGTGGCCGAGGCGCTGGACCGCGATCCGGCCATTACGCACGTGACGCAGGTGCACTGCGAAACCGGCACCGGCATCCTCAATCCGCTGCACGATATCGCGGCCGAGTGCGCCGCTCGCGGCAAGGGCCTGATCGTCGACGCCATGAGTTCCTTCGGAGCGATCGACATCGACGTTCGCAATACGCCCATCGATGCGCTGGTGGCGGCCTCGGGCAAGTGCCTGGAGGGCGTGCCCGGCATGGGCTTCGTGGTCCTCAACAGGAACACCCTGGAAAAGTGCGCGGGCAACAGTCACTCGCTAGCGATGGACCTGTACGACCAGTGGACCTACATGCAAAAAACCACCCAGTGGCGCTACACGCCGCCCACGCATGTGGTGGCGGCGCTGCGCTGCGCGGTGGACCAGTTCATCGCCGAGGGCGGGCGCCCGGCGCGCCAGCGGCGTTACCAGGCCAGCTGCGACACGCTGATTGCCGGCATGGAAGCGCTCGGTTTCAAGACGTTCCTGCCGCGTGCAATCCAGGCACCCATCATCGTGACATTCCATGCGCCTGCCGATCCCGCCTACCGCTTTGCCGACTTCTACCAGCGCGTGCGCGAGCGAGGCTACATCCTCTACCCGGGGAAGCTGACCAAGGTGGAAACCTTCCGCGTGGGTTGCATCGGTGCCATCGATTCGAATGAAATGCGCAACGTGGTGAGCGCTGTGGCGGAAGCGCTGAAGGATGCCGGCATCAAGCAGGTGGCGCCGGCGCGGCAGTCGGCGGCGGCCTAGAAAGATCGCGCGGCCCGCTGCGCGGGCTCGGCTGCGCAGCTAGGTTCGCGCCGGCGGGTCGTGCGCCCCCGAAAGCAACCAGCGCTCTGGGGTGGCTTCCTCGGGCGAGACCTGTCCCACGCGAAGATAGTGGCTGAGCATGACAAGGCTGGCATCCAGCGTGATGCCGCCATTGGCGTGCAGCATGCGCAGCACTTCGGCATGCGGCAATAGCCGCAGTTCGGCGACTTCACCATCCTGGTTGACCGGCTGGAACCCCGCCGGCAGCGCCAGGTCATGCACGAAGATGATTTCCGATTGCACGCCCTCGAGCACTTCGCGCAGAAGACGAATTCTGTCGCGAGCAACCGCGCGCGCCATGAGTCCGGCCGGGATGCCGGCCTCCTCCCAGCCCTCCTTCACCAGCGTCTGCGCCACCGACAGGCCGGCCGCAAGACCGCCGCCGACCAGGTTGTCCAGCATGCCCGGATCAATGGGCTTGGTTGCGCTGCGGCGCGCCACCCACATGTGCGTGGCATCGACCAGGCCGTTGACGTGCACGGCATGGGTGGTGACGCCGAGCAGCCGGGCTGCCGCCCGCTCGATATGAAACAGCGGTGGCTCGCCGAATGCCGGAGCTACTGCATACAACTCGTCGCGCCAGCCAGTGAGCGTGCCCTCTGCGGAGAGTTGCGCAAGGACCTCTGCAATGGCAGCGTTGCGCAACGCGAGCGTATTCAACGCGGCGCTCAGCCGCACGCAGGCGCCGTCATGGCTGAATACCCCGGGAAATCGCGCCAACCGATCTGCCATGGGCGGGCGAATCCATCCCAGTGCATGACCGGCAACTTCGAAGCGCAAGTGACGGCGGGGTTCGAAGTCATGCGCAGCGAGCGCGCAATCGGCGAGGCTCACGGCCTATGCGGTGTCGGCGAGGCTGATGATGGGCCAGCCGTTCTTCTCGGCGTGGGCGCGCAGCGTGGCATCGGGATCCACCGCCACCGGATGGGACACCACGGACAGCAGCGGCAGGTCGTTGCGCGAATCGCTGTAGAAGCGGATCTGCGCGAAGTCGCCGCGTCGCGCGCCGCGCGCGGCAAGCCAGGCATCCAGGCAGTCGATCTTTCCTTCCTTGAAATTGATCGGGCGGCTGAAGTCCCCGGTGAACTGGTCGCCGCCTCTCTCGGGTTCCACCGCGATGGCGTGCTTGAAGCCCAATTCGCGCGCGGTGAGTTCGATGAGGAAGCGGTTGGTAGCGGTGGTCAGCGCGATCAGTTCATCCGCGGCCCTGTGACGGGCCACCAGCGCCTTGCCGGCGGCACGCAGTTTGGGACGTATCTTGCGCCGCATGTAGGTGTCGCGCAGCTCCACGAGCTGCGCAAGCGGCCGCCCTTTCAGCGTGCGCAGGTAAAAGCGCACGAATTCGGCCTGGCCGACGCTGCCGTCGCGATAGCGCGCGACGATGGCATCGTTGGCGGCACGCGCGCCGGCCTCGTCTTCGAGGCCTTCCTCGATCAGGAACTGGATCCAGTAGTCGTCGCTGTCGCCCGAGAGCAGGGTGCCGTCGAGATCAAACAGCGTGAGCGTGCGGCTCATGCGCTTTTCAGGTGCCAGGCCCGGGTGCGCGTGAAGGCCTCGATGCCCCGAATGGACAGGGTGACGCCCATGCCGGATTCGCCCACGCCCGACCAGGGCAGGCGCGGGCTGACGCGGTCGCAGCAGTTCCAGTAGGCGCTGCCCGAGCGTACCGCGGAAAGAACGCGCATGGCGCGGCGTTCGTCGCGCGAGTACACGCCTGCAGTCAGCCCGTAGCGGGTGTCGTTCATGAACCGGGCGGCTTGGTCGTCGTTGGCAACCTTGCTGATGCCGATGATGGGGCCGAAGCTTTCCTCCTGCATCAGCTCGGTGTCCTGCCCGGCATCGGCAAAGATGGTGGGGGCGAAGTAATGGCCCGTGCCGGGAATCGCTTTGCCACCGAGAAGCAGGCGCGCGCCCTTCTTCTTCGCATCGGCGACCTGGCGCCTGAGCACGCCGAGCTGCGCGGCCCGCGCCAGCGGCCCGATGTAGGTGCGCTCATCGGCGGGATCGCCGATCCGGTAGCCGCTCACTTCGGCAACGAATGCCTTTACGAAGGCATCGTAGACGCGCTCGTGAACGTAGATGCGCTCCACCGAGCAACAACTCTGCCCGGTGTTGTAGAACGCGCCATCGGCGACCGATGCGGCAGCCGTCGCCACGTCGGCATCCTCGCAGACATACACGGGGTCCTTGCCGCCCAGTTCGAGCTGTACCGGAATCATGCGGGCGGCCATCCCGCGGGCGATGCGCACGCCGGTGGCATGGGAGCCGGTGAAGAACACGCCATCCACCGGTTGCCTGAGCAGCGCCGCCCCGGTCTTCCCAGCGCCGACGACATTGACGAACGCGTTCCGCGGCACGCCGGAGGCATGCAGCAGGCGCGTGATTTCGCGGCCGGTGAGGGTGGCGAACTCCGACGCCTTGTACAGCACGCTGTTGCCCGCCAGCAGCGCCGGAACGAAAACATTGGTGCCGACGAAATACGGGTAGTTCCATGCGGAAATATTGGCCACCACGCCCAGCGGTTCGTGGGAGATAAACTCGCGCAGTTTCTGCGACGTATCCTTGAGCACCACGGTGTCGCGCAAGGTCTTGCGCGTGTGTTCCAGAAAGAAATCGATGCGCCCGAGTACGCCACTGAGCTCGTTGCGCGATTGGGTGATGGGTTTGCCGACTTCTTCGGTGAGCACGCGCGCCAGTGCCTCTCTTTCGGTCACCAGCAATTCACGAAAACGGGCGATGGCGGCGAGGCGCTTCTTCATGGGGGTGCGCGCCCAGGTCGGCTGCGCCGCGCGCGCGGCCAGGTACTTTCGCCTGACCTCCGTCGCCGTGTCTTCCGGCAGTTTGCAGATCAACTTGCCATTGGCCGGATTGACGATCTTCAGTGTCATCGCCGCTCCCGGCCGGCTTTGAGGAATTCGTCGAGGATGGGCCGGTCGTCGAGCAGGCTGGCATCGGCGGGGTCGTGGAATTCCGGATGCCATTGCACGCCGAGCACCCAGGCGGGGCCGGTAGCGCGCACTGCTTCGACCATGCCGTCTTCTTCTGCGCGCGCTTCAACGGCGAGCCCGGGCGCAAGATCCTTGACCCCCTGATGGTGGACCGAATTCACCTTGTGGATGCGATCCGTTGCGTAGTGCCTCGCCAGCCCGCTTCCGTGCGTCACCCGCAGGCCGTGAAAATTCTGATCGTAAATCTCCCAGTCGCGATGCGTTAGGGCGCCGGGGCGTTGCGTGGCGATGTCCTGGTAGAGGGTGCCACCGAAGGCGACATTGATCAGCTGTGCCCCGCGGCACACGCCGAGCACCGGCTTGCCGGCGTCTGTGAATGCACGCAGCAGGTCGATCTCGTACAGGTCGCGGATGCGATCGCCCCGCCATTCCGGGCGCAGCGCTTCTTCGCCGTAGCTCTGCGGAGACACGTCCGAGCCGCCCTGCAGCACCAGGCCGTCCAGTTCGCGCGCGTAATCCGACACGCTGACCTTCCCGCGCCGGATGTTGCCCTCGGGCGACGGGATCATCACCGCCATGACGTCGGCGGACATGACCCAATGGGCCATCGACTGTTCCAGGTACTGCAGCGTCTTGCCCTTGAAGATGGGCCGCTGCGGGTCGGCATGGAAGAAGCACGCCGAGAGGCCGATCTTCAGCATGCCAGGGCCGCGTTGAACAGGCGTTCGAAATCGCCGCGGCTGCACGGCCGCGGATTGGTCTTGTGGCAGATGTCGGCAACGGCCACGTCCACCAGAGCTCCGATTTGCTGCGCCTTGACACCCGCGTCTGCCAATCCCGCGGGGATGCCGAGCTGCGACTTGAGCCGCCCCAGCCAGGCAACAAAGTCTGCGGCGCCCGCCGCAGCCAAGCCGCTAGCGCTGCTTACGCCGGCCGCATGGGCCAGCTCCGCCATTTTCGCTTCCGCCGCTTCCTGGTTGAAGCGCATCACATGGTCGATCATGATGGCATTGGCCAGCCCGTGATGCAGGTCGGCGATGGTAGACAGGGCGTGCGCGCAGGAGTGGGTCGCGCCGAGGTCTTTCTGGAATGCGATTGCGCCCATCATGGAGGCCATCAACATGTCGCTGCGCGCCCCGAGGTTGGTCGGGTCGCGCACTGCGATCGGCAGCGCACGCGCCGCGATTCGTACGCCCTCGAGGGCGATGCCGTCGCACAGCGGGTGGTATTCGGGCGACAGGTAGGATTCGATATTGTGGGTAAGGGCGTCCATGCCGGTGGCCGCGGTGACGTGCGCCGGCAGTCCGAGGGTGAGCTCGGGGTCGGCGAACACGGCCTTGGCCAGCAGCTGCGGCGAGAAGACGATCTTCTTGATGTGGGAGGCGTCGTCGGAAATGACGCTGGAGCGACCGACCTCGCTGCCGGTGCCGGCAGTGGTGGGCAGGGCGATGAAATGCGGAAGCGGCGACGCGATGGGACGCACCGACGGGTGGTCCCAAGCGTATTCCAGCACGCTGCCCGGATGCGAGGCCATCAGGGCCACGACCTTGGCGACGTCCAGTGCCGCGCCGCCGCCGAATCCGATGACGCAATCCGCCGCGTGCTGCTTGAAGGCGGCCGCGCCGGCGGCCACCTGGCTGGCGCCAGGATTGCCCCAGACGCCGGAGAACACCGCGCAATCGAGCCCGGCAAGCGTTGCCTGAAACTCGGCCAGCACCGGCAGTGCGGCCAGGCCGCGATCGGTGACCAGCAGCGGGCGCCGGCAGCCCTGGGCTTGCAGGTGATTGGCAACCCGCTTGCGCGCCCCGGCGCCGAAATGGATCTGGGTGGGAAAGCTGAACTGCGAAATGGCGACCATGTGATGGGCTAGCGTCTGTTAACAATCATCGCGTGGGCGGTAACCCTTCGGGACGGGGCCGTTTGACCCCGATACGTCGTTGTTCGTCGCTTGCAGGCACCCGGCCTGCTGCGCGCCTCTCGCCTAGTCTTGGGCCCAAGTGGCCTCCGTCGCACTCGCGTGATGATTGTTAACGGACACTAGATGATTTCGAAGTAGCGCTGCAGTTCCCAGTCGGTCACCGCGTCCTGGAACTGGCGCCATTCCCACTCGCGCGTGCGCACGAAGTGATCGACGAAATCCTCGCCAAACCAGTCTCGCGCTAGGGACGAGCCCCTGAGTTTTTCCGTGGCCTCCTTGAGGGTGCGCGCGAAGCGCGGAATCTGCGCCAGGCGCGCGGTGTCGCCCTGGATGGGCTTGTCCTTCAGCCTGAGCCCCTTTTCCACTCCCTGCACGCCGGCGGCGATGCAGGCGGCGATGCCCAGATAGGCATTCACGTCGGCGCCCGGGCAACGCGTCTCCAGGCGCGTCCCCTTTGGCGAACCGGCGATGACACGAAACGAGGTGGTCCGGTTGTCGATGCCCCAGGTCGGCTTGACCGGCGCCCAGTAGCCGTCCACCAGGCGCTTGTAGCTGTTGACGGTGGGAGCGTACAGGGGCTGGAACTCCTCCATGTAAGCGAGCTGGCCGGCCAGGTAGCTCTGGAAGATTTTGCTCATGCCATGTGCGCCCTTGGCGTCGTAGAACAGGTTCTTCTTCCCGTCGGTGAGGCTCTGGTGCACGTGCCCGCTGCAGCCCGGGTACCGGGCGCTCCACTTGGCCATGAAGCTGGGCATGATGCCGAAGCGATGGCCGATTTCCTTGGTGGCCATCTTGAACAGGACGCCTCGATCTGCAGACTCGAGTGCGTGCGAATACAGTATGGCCGCCTCGTACACGCCCGGCCCGGTCTCGGTGTGCAGTCCCTCGATCGGGATGCCGAACTGCGGCAGCTCCTCCATCAGGGCCTTGAAGAACGGCTGGTTCTGGTTCATGCGCGTAAGCGAATAGCCGAACATGCC
>VGIE01000085.1 GCA_016867955.1 Betaproteobacteria bacterium | reverse complement strand
AGGAAGGTGAGCCCGGGGACTTCCTTGTCGATGAAAAGGCGCACAGCGTGCTGCTGTCGGAGGAAGGGCATGAGCACGCGGAGGAATTCCTCACGCGCGCCGGCCTGCTGCCCGCCGGTCGCAGCCTGTACGAGCCGGCTTTTGTCAACCTGATGCACCACCTGAGTGCGGCCCTGCGTGCCCAGCACCTGTTCTTCCGCGACCGGCACTATGTGGCCCAGAACGGCGAGATCATCATCGTCGACGAGTTTACCGGGCGGTTGATGCCGGGACGGCGTTGGTCCGACGGCCTCCACCAGGCGATCGAGGCGAAGGAAAATGTCTCGATCCAGAGCGAGAATCAGACGCTGGCATCGATCACGTTCCAGAACTTCTTCCGCATGTACCGCAAGCTCTCCGGGATGACCGGAACCGCCGATACCGAGGCCTACGAATTCCAGGAAATCTATGGCCTGGAAACGGTCGTCGTGCCGACGCACAATCCGATGATACGGACCGACAGGCTGGACCAGGTCTACCGCACATCGGAAGAGAAGAACAACGCGATCATTCTCGACATCCAGGATTGCTACGAGCGCAGCCAGCCCGTGCTCGTCGGAACGACTTCGATCGAGGCCTCGGAATACCTTGCCGGCCTGCTGACAAAGGCGAATCTCCCGCACCAGGTCCTGAATGCCAAGCAGCACGAACGCGAGGCCGGCATCATCGCGGAAGCGGGGCGCCCGAAAATGATCACGATAGCCACAAACATGGCTGGTCGCGGCACCGATATCGTCCTTGGCGGCAATGCCGACAAGCAGGTCGACATGATTCACCTCGATGAGTTGCTCGACCAGGCTGAAAAGGACCGCAGGGCGGCCGACGTGCGCGAGCAGTGGCAGCGGTTGCACGATGAAGTCGTCGCCGCGGGCGGGCTGCACATCGTGGGCACCGAGCGCCATGAATCCCGCCGCATTGACAATCAGCTGCGGGGGCGCAGCGGCCGTCAGGGCGACCCCGGGTCCTCGCGCTTCTACCTGTCGCTCGAGGATCCGCTGTTGCGCATATTCGCCGGCGAGCGCGTCAACGCGATCATGACTCGGCTGAAGATGCCCGAGGGCGAGGCGATCGAACATCCGCTGGTGACGCGCTCAATCGAGAGCGCGCAGCGCAAGGTGGAGGCGCACAATTTCGATATACGGAAGCAGCTTCTCGAATACGACAACGTCGCCAACGATCAGCGCCAGCACATCTACGACTTGCGCAATCACATCCTGCAGGGTGAGCAGGTTGCCGAACGCGTAGCGGCGCTGCGCGAGGGCGTTGTTACCGACGTTTTCCGGGCACACGTGCCGCTGGAAAGCGTCGAGGAGCAATGGGACATCCCGGGCCTGGAATCGGTGCTGGCGCAGGAACTTCTGCTGCAAGTCCCGGTATCGAAGTGGCTGGCCAACGAGCCCGCCCTGGATGACGAGACGCTGCTGGCGCGAACGCTGGAGGCGGCGACAGCGGCGTACGATGCCAAGATTGCGGAGGCGCCGGCTGATGCGCTCTCGCAGTACCAGCGCTATGTGCTTCTCGCGACGCTGGACTCGCATTGGCGCGAGCACCTGGCCGCCCTCGATCATCTGCGCCAGGGCATCCATCTGCGCGGTTACGCGCAGAAGAATCCCAAGCAGGAATACAAGCGCGAGGCGTTCGAGATGTTCGGCGCGATGCTCGAGAGCGTCAAGCTGGAGGTAACCCGCACGCTGATGTCGGTCCAGATCAGGAGCAGGGAAGAAGTCGAGGAGGTCGAAAAGGAACACCCGCCGGCGGTCGGGAACGTGCAGTACAGGCACGCTTCGTACGATGAGGCACTGGGCAGGTCCGAGGACGCTCCGCCGCCGCGCCAGCAACCGGTCCAGCGGCACATGGGCAAGATCGGCCGCAACGATGCCTGCCCGTGCGGGTCCGGAAAGAAGTACAAGCACTGCCACGGCAGGCTGGCCTGAATTCCGCGAGCTGGGGACCAGGCAATCTTCACCCGCTGGTCATGACACATTCCATTGCCTGAGTCGGGGTAGTTCGATGGCCGTCAATCTTAATCCGCCAGACCCAAAATCATTGCGTGAAATCAGGGGCGTCAAGCTCGGATACGCCGAAGCCGGCATCCGGAAAGCTGGCCGCCGCGACCTGATGCTGATGAGCCTCGCGCCCGGCAGTCGTGTGGCCGGGGTGTTCACGCGCAACAGTTTTGCCGCTGCGCCGGTGCGGGTGTGCCGGGAGGCGCTGGCAGCGGCGGATTCCATGCGTGCCCTGATCGTAAATGCCGGGAATGCCAATTGCGGCACCGGCGAGCAGGGCCTCGCGGCTTCGCGCAGGACGTGCGAAGCGGTCGCTGCCGCATTGGGCTGCAAGGCGTCTGAAGTGCTGCCTTTCTCCACCGGGGTGATCCTGGAGCATCTGCCCGTCGACCGTATCGAAGCGGCTCTGCCGCGGTGCGTGTCGAGCCTGGGGGATGCCAATTGGGCCGACGCCGCGGCGGCGATCATGACCACAGACACCGTGCCGAAGGCGTTCTCGCGCACCGTGGAAATTGCAGGGCGCGTTGTCGGTGTCACGGGCATGGCCAAGGGTGTGGGCATGCTGCAGCCGAACATGGCAACCATGCTGGCGTTCATCGCGACCGACGCCGCGGTGTCCGGCGACATGCTGAGGCGCATGGTGCAGGACACGGCGGATGTATCGTTCAATCGGGTTACAGTCGATGGAGACACCTCGACCAACGACTCGTTCGTGCTGGTGGCAACGGGGGGCGCCGGCACGCCGGACATCGTTTCGCGCGCGGCGCCGGAATATGCGCGCCTGTACGCGGCTGTGCGCGAAGTCGCCACCCTGCTCGCCCAGGCGATCGCGCGCGATGGCGAAGGGGCAACCAAGTTCATTACCGTGGACGTTGCAGGCGCGGCCTCGGTCGCCGACGCAGTCGCCGTGGCACGCTCGGTCGCCAACTCGCCGCTGGTCAAGACAGCTTTCTTTGCGTCCGATCCGAACCTCGGACGGCTGATCATGGCCGTCGGCAACGCGGGCATACTGGAGCTGGACACGTCGATGATCGACATCCACATCGGCGGGGTAAAGGTGATTGATCGGGGTGGGCGGGCGGCGACATACCGTGAAGAAGACGGTGCGCGCGAGATGAAGCAGGCGGAAATCACGGTGCTGATATCCCTCGGGCAGGGCGAAGGCAGCGCGACCGTGTGGACCTGCGACTATTCCTATGATTACGTGAAGATCAACGCCGAGTACCGGACGTGAACCCGATGCGCAGCAGCATGCATCTGGCGCGGACAGGAGGCGGCGGCTACCGGCACCGGGTGACAGTCGATGAATGACTTGAACAGGATTCTGTTGCGGGTGGAAAAGCTGATGGACAGGCTAGAAGCCGTGCTGCCGCCGGCGGTTCCCGAGGTCGCGTGGTCGGCCAGCGTGGCGTTTCGGTGGCGCAAGGCGAGCGGGCAGGGCTATCTGCAGCCGGTGCGGCATCCCCATGGCATCGGGCTCTCGGACCTGCACGACATCGACCGGCAGAAGGACCTGGTCGATGCGAACACGCGCCAGTTCGTCGAGGGCAGGCCGGCAAACAACGTGTTGCTGACAGGTGCGCGGGGTACCGGGAAGAGCTCGCTCATCAAGGCGTGCCTCAACAAGTATGCCGCTCGTGGATTGCGCCTGATCGAAGTGGACAAGGCGGATCTGATTGACCTCGCGGATATCGCGGACCTGCTCGATGGCCGCAAGGAGCGCTTCATCATTTTCTGCGATGACCTGTCGTTCGAGGCGTCCGAGACGGCCTACAAGGCTATGAAGGCGGTACTCGACGGGTCGGTCGCGGCGCCGCCGGAGAACTTGCTGATCTATGCCACGTCGAACCGGCGCCACCTGATGCCCGAGTACATGCAGGAAAACCTCGAGACCAAATACCTTGGCGATGAGATTCACCCCGGGGAGACGGTGGAGGAAAAGACGTCCCTGTCGGAGCGCTTCGGACTGTGGGTTTCCTTCTATCCCTTCGACCAGGACGCCTACCTCGATATCGTCGATCACTGGCTGCGGACATTCGGCCAGGAGCGCGGCATGACGGATGGGGCGCGCGAGGAGGCGCTGCAGTGGGCGCTGCAGCGCGGATCGCGCTCGGGGCGCGTAGCATGGCAGTTCGCGCGCGACTGGGCTGGCCGCAAGGCACGGCCGCGGGTTCGGGCAGGGCGCTCAGATGCGCGCCGCAAGAAGTAGTCCGCAGCGCCGCCAGCCCGAGTGACTCAGCCGGTCGAAGTTGCGGTTGCCGTCCTGGTTCGGCCAGATGGCCGGGTTCTCCTGGCGCAGCGCCCGCGCAAGAAAGTGTATCCGGGCTACTGGGAGTTTCCGGGTGGCAAGGTCGAGCCGCGGGAGCCCGTAGCCGCCGCGCTGGCGAGGGAAGTGTCCGAGGAACTCGGCGTTGACGTCATTCGAGCATACCCATGGATTGTCCGGCGTTTCGCCTATCCGCATGCGACCGTAACGCTGAACTTCTTTCGGGTGACCGAGTGGCACGGCGAGTTGCAGTCCGTGGAAGGCCAGACGCTGAGCTGGCAGGATCCTTCGGCGGTCGATGTCGCGCCAATGCTGCCTGCCAACGCTCCGGTGCTCAAGGCGCTGCAACTGCCCGCGGAGTACGCCATCACCCAGGCATCCCTCATCGGGATGGACGAAACCCTGCGGCGTCTCGAACATCGTCTTCGCGGAGGGTTGCGCCTGATACAGGTCCGCGAGAAACAGCTCGATCCCAGGGTGCTTGAAGGATTCGCAAGTGCGGTCATCGAAATGTGCAGGCCGCTTGGCGCGCGCGTTCTGGTCAACACGGACATCGCAATGGCGCGCCGGATCGGCGCCGCCGGCGTTCACCTGACCGCGCGGCAGTTGTCGGAACTGAACCTTCGGCCTGACCTTGGCTGGTGTGCGGCATCCTGTCATTCTGCGGATGAGCTGCGCCGTGCCGAAGCACTGTCCTTGGATTTCGCCGTGGTAGGCCCGGTCGGATTGACGCCGACACATCCCGAAGTGGTGCCCGCCGGCTGGGAACAGTTCGGTTCGGCAATCGCCGGTTCGGCCATTCCGGTGTATGCCATTGGAGGCATGACGCCCGGCGACCTTGAGACGGCATGGCTGCATGGCGCACACGGCGTTGCCATGATGCGCGCAGCCTGGGTGCTGTAGAGGTCCGGCAGTCCGCGGCAGCAGCCGCTACGACGCTGGCGGGGAGGTGGCGTCGGTATCCTGGCTAGTCCTGCCAGACTCAGGAATTCTGTAGCGCTCGGTCGCCCACGCGCCCAAGTACTGCAGTTTGCACCTTTCCGAACAGAATGGTCGAAAGGCGGACTTCGCGCTCCATTCGACTGGAGCCGAGCAACTCGGGCAGCTAACGGTCTTGATCGTCACGTGCGGTCCTGGCGTCTCTGGTCGGGCGATTCCGGGCGCGCGCTTCGTTCCGGATCTCGCGGGAAAAATACCGGCCGAGGATACTTGGCGGAATTCGGGAACGGCAAGTCCCTCTTGGCACGTGTCGCCCGACGCCGGGATCCATGCGCACGGCCAGGCACTGGCGGCAGTGCTGCCAGCAAAATGCTGCAAATGTCGTTGAACCAGCGTACATCCGACGGGTAAAACGCTTCATCCGGCAATAACTGGTGGTGGTGCGGAATTGAAGGAACTTGCTGTATCAGATACACTTTGGCCCCAGTCATTGCCTCACCTTGCGTCGGTTCTGTCGTCGGCTTGCCGGTCATCGGTCGGACCACTGCAAACGGTGGGCAATGCAGGCTGCAGCTACCTGCTGGTGCTGACTGGTTGGCGGAAGTACAGGCAGGATAGTTTTTTTCGTCGCTTCGTGACCCCGCACGCGGCTGCTTGGCCGCCTCCGAAAGAGCGGGCTCTGCCCGCGCTGTCAAAGTCTGTGCCAACGACGCGTACCGGCAGGCGCGGCCTGATGTTGCAATCCCGAGTGGTCTAGATAAGGGGTTCTGGGAATGAAATCATCCCGCCATCCATCGCTGGAAGAGTGGCAGAAGCTGGCATCGAAGGAAATCAAGGGTGCTGACCCCGAGTTCCTGACCTGGCACACCGCAGAAGGGATCGCTGTCAAGCCACTGTATTCCGCCGACGATCTGTCGGGACTCCAGCACGTCGGCAGCCTGCCGGGCTTTGCTCCTTTTGTCCGGGGGCCGAAGGCAACCATGTATGCAGGCCGGTCGTGGACGGTGCGGCAGTACGCCGGCTTTTCCACGGCCGAGGAATCCAACGCCTTCTACCGCCGGAACCTGGCGGCAGGTCAGACGGGGCTGTCGGTGGCCTTTGATCTTCCGACGCACCGCGGCTACGACTCTGACAACCCCCGAGTCGTCGGCGATGTCGGAAAGGCCGGCGTCGCGATCGACAGCGTCGAGGACATGAAAATTCTCTTCGGCGGTATTCCGCTGGACAGGATGTCGGTGTCCATGACAATGAACGGGGCGGTGCTGCCCATCATGGCGATGTATATCGTCGCGGCGAAAGAGCAGGGCGTCGCATTGGCCAAGCTGAATGGCACGGTCCAGAACGACATTCTCAAGGAGTTCATGGTCCGCAACACCTATATCTACCCGCCGGCGCCATCCATGCGCATCGTGGCCGACATCATCGGCTACACCGCACGCAACATGCCGAAGTTCAATCCGATCTCGATCTCCGGCTATCACATGCAGGAAGCGGGCGCGACCTGCGTTCAGGAACTGGGCTATACCATCGCCGACGGTATCGAGTATGTCCGCACCGCCATCGCGAGCGGCCTGAAGGTGGACGAGTTTGCCCCCCGGCTCTCGTTCTTCTTCGCGATAGGTATGAACTTCTTCATGGAGGTCGCGAAGCTGCGCGCTGCGCGCCTGCTGTGGGCCGAGCTGATGCGCGAGCATTTCGACCCCAAGGATCCGCAGTCGCTGATGCTGAGGACGCACTGCCAGACTTCGGGGGTGAGCCTCACCAGCCGCGACCCCTACAACAACATCATTCGCACCACCATCGAGGCGTTGGCGGCGGTGCTTGGCGGGACGCAATCCCTGCACACCAATTCGTTTGACGAGGCGCTGGCTCTGCCGACGCCGTTCTCGGCGCATATTGCACGCAATACGCAGTTGCTGATTCAGGAGGAAACCGGCGTCCCCAGGGTCGTGGACCCCCTGGCGGGCTCCTATTACATCGAGTCGCTGACGGCGTCCCTCGTCCGGGAAGCGCGCAAGGTCATCGATGAAGTGGAGTCGTTGGGGGGCATGACAAAGGCCGTCGAATCCGGCGTGCCCAAGCTTCGCATCGAGCAGTCCTCGGCGATGCGGCAGGCGCGCATCGATCGCGGTGAAGAGGTGATCGTCGGGGTCAACAAGTACCAGCGCGACGACGAGCCCGAGATCGAGATTCTCGATATCGACAATACCGCGGTGCGCGAGTCGCAAATCCGCCGCCTGAAAGGGGTGCGCGCCGCGCGCGATGAGCGGGCCTGCAAGGCCGCACTGTCGGCGTTGACGGAGGCCGCCGCAAGCAAGTCGGGCAACCTGCTTGAGGTGGCCGTGGTCGCCGCGCGAGCACGCGCGACCGTCGGCGAGATTTCCGACGCGCTGGAGAAGGTGTTCGGGCGACATCGTGCCGTGACGCAATCGATCAGCGGTGTCTATGGCTCGGCGTTCGATGGAGACGCAGGGTTCAGTACGATTCGCGGAGAGGTGGATGCCTTCCTGAAGTCCGAGGGCCGCCGACCGCGCATGCTGGTCGCCAAGCTGGGGCAGGATGGCCATGACCGTGGTGCCAAGGTCATTGCCACGGCCTTTGCCGATATCGGGTTCGACGTGGACATCGGACCGCTGTTCCAGACGCCGGAGGAGGCCGCGCGGCATGCCGTCGAGAACGACGTTCACGTCGTCGGCGTGTCCTCGCAGGCGGCAGGACACAAGACACTGGTCCCCCAGTTGATCAATGAACTGCGGGCACGCGGGGCGGTCGATGTTATCGTCGTATGCGGGGGGGTGATTCCTCCGCAGGACCATGCGATGCTGAAGGCGGCAGG
>VGIE01000084.1 GCA_016867955.1 Betaproteobacteria bacterium | reverse complement strand
GCAGGAAGTCGTCGTGACGCTGAAGGACCGGCGCGAACTCAAGGCGCGCCTGGTGGGCGCCGACCCGGGCACCGACGTGGCGCTGCTGCGCATCACGCCCGATCGCCTCAGCGCGGTGAAGTTCGGCGACTCGGACGCGCTCAACGTCGGCGATTTCGTGGTGGCCATCGGCAACCCCTTCGGCATCGGCCAGACCGTGACCTCGGGCATCGTTTCGGCGCTGGGCCGCACCGGCCTGGGCATGGAGGGCTATGAGGACTTCATACAGACCGACGCCTCGATCAACCCGGGCAACTCCGGCGGCGCGCTGGTGAACCTGCGCGGGGAGCTGGTGGGCATCAACACCGCCATCATCGGGCCGACCGGGGGCAACGTCGGCATCGGTTTCGCCATCCCGGTGAACATGGTGCGCTCGGTGATGGACCAGCTGCAGCGCTTCGGCGAGGTTCGACGCGGCAGGATCGGCGTGTCCACTGACGACCTCACGCCCGACCTCGCCAAGAAGCTCGGCCTCGGTATCACCGAGGGCGCCGTGATCGTCGGTGTGGAACCGAATTCGCCCGCGCTTCGGGCGGGCCTGAGGGCGAAGGACATCATCGTCGGGGCCAACGGCAAGCCGGTGCGCAACGCCACCGATGTGCGCAACCGCGCGGGCCTGACCCCCGTCGGCGAGGAGATCGATCTGCGCGTGCTGCGCAGCGGGCAGACGCTATCCCTGCGCGTGCGGGTGGCCGAACCCTATGTCGCCACCAACCTGTCGGGCGAGGCGATCCCGCAGCTGGTCGGCGCCAAGGTGTCCGACGTGGAACCCGGCATGCCGATGTACGGCGCCATCGAGGGTGCGATCATCGTGGCTATCGAGACCGGCAGCCCGGCGGCGCAGGTCGGCCTGCAGCCGGGGGACATCATCTACGGCGCCAACCGCCGGCGTGTCCGGGGCGTGAAGGACCTGCTGGCGGCGCTGCGCGCGGGCGAGCGGCCGCTGCGCATCCTGTTGCTGCGAGGCGAAAATCGCCTGACGCTGACCATCCGCTAGCGCAGCGAGGCTTCGCCTGAAAGTGAACGCATGACCGAGCCAATCCGCTACCGCATCATTCCGAAGTCGCCCGAGGCGCACCTGTTCGAGGTGAGCTGCACCGTCGCCGACCCGAATCCCGAGGGACAGTGCTTCGCGCTGCCGGCGTGGATCCCGGGCAGCTACCTGGTGCGCGACTTCGCCCGCCATATCGTCAGCATCCGCGCGCATCGCGGTACGGCGGCGCGTGCAGGCGCTGCGCTGCCGCTGAAACGGATCGACAAGCACACCTGGTGCGCGCAGTCATCCGGCGTCGCCCCGGCTGCCTCCGGCGCGAAGTCGGGCCCGATAACGGTTACCTGCGAGGTCTACGCCTGGGACCTCTCGGTGCGCGCCGCGCACCTCGACGCCACGCACGGCTTCTTCAACGGCACCAGCGTGTTCCTGCGCGTGGCCGGGCGCGAGGACCGCCGCTGCGAGGTGGAGATCGTGCGGCCGGCCGGCGCGACATACCGTCGCTGGGAGGTCGCCACCAGCATGCCGCGCCGCCGCGCGCCGGCCTGGAGCTTCGGCCTCTACGGCGCGGACGACTACGACGAACTCATCGACCACCCGGTGGAGATGGGCACCTTCACGCGCGGCACGTTCACCGCGCGCGGCGCGCCGCACGACGTGGCCGTCACCGGCCGCCATCGCGCCGACATGCCGCGCCTCCTGCGCGACATGAAGACGGTGTGCGAGCAGCACATCGACTTCTTTCGCACGCCCGCGCCGATGAAGCGGTACCTGTTCCTGGTCACCGCCGTGGGCGAGGGCTACGGCGGCCTTGAGCACCGTGCCTCCACCGCTCTGCTGTGCTCGCGCAACGACCTGCCGCATGTCGGCATGAAGCAATCGACCGACGGCTATCGAACCCTCCTCGGCCTGATCAGCCACGAGTACTTCCACACCTGGAATGTAAAGCGCATCAAGCCGGCGGCCTTCACGCCTTACGACCTCAACCGCGAGAACTACACCACGCTGCTGTGGGCCTTCGAGGGGATCACCTCCTACTACGACGACCTTGCCCTGGTGCGCAGCGGGCTGCTCACCCATGGGCAGTATTTCGAGGCGATCGGCCGCAGCGTGACGCAGCTGCTGCGCACGCCGGGCCGCAGGAAGCAGAGCGTCAGCGACTCCAGCTTCGATGCCTGGACCAAGTACTACCGCCAGGACGAGAACTCGCCCAATGCCATCGTCAGCTACTACGGCAAGGGCAGCCTCGCCGCGCTGTGCCTCGACCTGCACATCCGCGAGCGCACCGCAGGACGCAGGTCGCTGGATGACGTGATGCGCGCACTGTGGAGGAGGCACGGCCTGACCGGCGCGGGCGTGACGGAGGATGGCGTTGAGCGCGTCGCCGAGGCGGTCACGGGACTCAGGCTCGGGCGTCAGTTCGCCGCCTGGTTGCGCAGCACCGCCGAGCTGCCGCTCAAGGCGCTGCTGGCCACCCATGGCATTGCGCTGGGCCTGCGGCCGGCCGAGTCTGCCGCCGACAAGGGCGGGCGCAAGTCGTCGCGTGATGGCGCGGCGCTGCGCGCGCGTCCGGTACTGGGCGCGCGCGGCAAGGCTTTCGGCGGCGAATACAAGCTGACGCATGTGCTCGCGGGCGGGGCCGCCGAGGAGGCGGGACTTGCCGCGGGCGATGCCGTGATCGCGGTGGACGGCGTGCGCGCCGGGGCGGGCGGGCTCGATGCACTGCTCGCCACGCGCAGACCGGGTGAACGCGTCGAGCTGCACGCCTTCCGGCGCGATGAACTGATGACCTTTCGCGTCACGCTCAGGGCGCCCGAGGCCGACACCGCGTACCTGGCGGTGGACGCCGCCGCCGACGCTGTGCGCGGCTCGGTCACGCGCAGGTTGCGGGAGCGCTGGCTGAAGACGGCAGCAAGGCGGCCGGCATGAGCGAACATCGTGACGACACCCATCGCGCGCCGCGTCGCGCGCGCCTGATCGTGGTGCGGCACGGCGAGACGAAGTGGAACGCCGAGGGCCGCATCCAGGGTCACCAGGACAGCCCGCTCACCGAACTGGGCCTGCGCCAGGCCGAGGCGGTGGCGCATCGGCTGGGCGCCGAGAAGCTCGACGCCATCATCGCCTCCGACCTCGGGCGCGTGCGCCAGACCGTGGCGCCACTGACGCGGCGCACCGGCCTTCAGGCGCGTTTCGAGCCGGCGCTGCGTGAGCGCGACTACGGCCTGTTCGAGGGCAAGACGCTCGCCGAACTCGACGTCGAGTTCCCCGGCCAGTTCGAGGTGCTGCGCGCGGGCAACCCGCACGGCGTTCCGCCGGGCGGCGAGAGCCTCGCCGCTTTCCATGCCCGCGTCGTCGAGGCTTTGGAGCAACTCGCACAGGAGGCCGCCGGCAAGACCGTGGCGGTCATGGTGCATGGCGGCGTCGCCGGTGAACTCTTCCGCCACGCCATGCGCATCCCGCTCGAGGCGCCGCGCACCTTCTCACTCTTCAACGCCAGCTTCAATCGCTGGAGCTACAAGGGCGGCAGATGGCACCTCGATGTCTGGGGCGATGTCTCGCACCTGGCCGAGGGCAGCCGCGAGGACACCTGATGCGGAATACCCGCCACACCCCGTAGGGCGCAATGATCAACGCGAGTTGCCGCCCTGGCCGGCGTTGTGGCGCCTCTTCTCGATGTCGGGCAGGAAGGCCGTCAGAAGGCCGAGCAGCAGGATGAAGGAACACACCTTGTAGACATAAATGATGTCGGTGACATCGGCGAGCCTGCCGAGCAGGGCCGCTCCCAGTCCGCCGATGCCGAACGACAGGCCGAAGAAAAGGCCCGCCACCATGCCGACCCGACCGGGCATGATGTCCTGGGCATAGACGATGATGGCCGGAAACGAGGCCGCGGATACCAGGCCGATCAATACGATCATTGCGCCCGTCCACTCCAGGTTCGAGTAGGGCAGCAGCATGGCAAACGGCGCAGCGCCAAGAATGGAAATCCAGATCACGTTTCTGCGGCCGATGCGGTCCGTGACCAGGCCGCCGAGAAGGGTCCCCACGGCCACCGCGGCCAACAGCAGGAAGAGGTAGAACTGCCCCATCTCCACGCTGGTCCCGAACCTTTCGATCAGATAGAAAGTGAGATAGCTGTTCAGGCTGGTGATGTAGAAAGCCTTGGACAGTGCGAGCACCATCAGGACGGTCATGGACAGGGTGACCGCGGCCTTGGGCAAGTAGGCGCGGGTCGCGGAGGCCGGGGCCGGCCTGCCCGCGGTGGCTATGCGGTGGGCGCGATACCAGTTGCCGACGCTCCACAGCACCCCGATCGCCAGCAATGCGACGGCCGAGAACGCACCCACACTCGGGCGGCCTAGCGGAATGATGATCCACGCCGCGGCCAGAGGCCCCATGGCCTGGCCGGCGTTGCCGCCCACCTGGAAGATCGACTGTGCCATGCCATGTCGGCCGCCCGAGGCGAGGCGCGCGATGCGCGAGGACTCGGGGTGAAACACTGCGGAACCGGTGCCGACCAGTGCCGCGGCGAGCAGCACGAAGGCGTAGCTGGGCGCCACGGCCAGCACGAGCAGGCCCACCAGCGTGAATCCCATGCCGAGCGACAAGGCGTAGGGTTTTGGGTGCCTGTCGGTGTAGAGGCCGACCAGCGGTTGCAGAAGCGAGGCGGTGAACTGGAACATCAGCGTGATCATGCCGATCTGCGCGTAGCTCAAGCTGAAATCCCCCTTGAGCATGGGATACAGCGCCAACATCAGCGACTGCATCATGTCGTTGAGGAAATGCGAGAAGCTGAGCGCCCCAAGCACCTTGAAACGCGTGCTGTCGGCCGGGTCCGGTGTGGGTTTCAGCTTCTCCTGAAACCCGGCAAGATTGCTGTCGGCGCCGGGGACACTGTTCATCTGCTCAGGCGACTTTCTGCGGCTTGGCTGCAGGCTGCGATGCGGCGGCCGGTTTCTTCACGCCGGGTCGCGGCGCCACCCACGACTCCGAGCCCCAGGGAGCGAGCCGGCCCGAGTCGGGATCGCTGAACTTGCCCGGCAGCTCCTCGATCATCTGCCAGCTGGCCTGCAGGCGGCCAAAACCCACGGTGATCGCGCACCAGACGCCGAGCTCCACCACCTGCTGTTCGGTGAAATGCCTCTTGAGCTCGGCGTACAGCTTGTCGTCGATGGCGAGATGGTCGGTCGCCATGAGATCGGCGTAGCGCAGTCCCATGCGCTCTGCCTCCGTCAGGTTGGGCGCCTCGTAGGGCTTCTCCAGCGAACAGACTTCGCCTTCGGTGAGGCCGTCTTCCAGCGCGTCGGAGTAGCGGATCGCCATGCAACTGCGGCACTGGTTGTGGAAGGCGATGCGCAGGCGGATCAGCTCGCGAAAGCGCGGCGTGAGCGTGGCGCACTTGCGCACGGCGCCGCCAAATGCGAGGTAGGCCTTGGTCAGCTCGGGGTCGTGTCCCATGGCGCGCACCGGCGCGAGCTGGCGCGACGAGAGGTCGGCTCCGGCCATGGTGCGCACTTCAGGGTCGAGCTGGTCGGGCGGGAGCATGCGGACGCGGGCCATGGCTTCCTCCTGGAAACTGCGATCAAGAGTGTGGTGCACGCCAGGGGATGATCGCAGCACGCTCATCCCCTACGGGGGGTCGGCCGTACTATAGCAGATGGGGACACTCTCACGCCTGAGGGTCGGGCAAGGGGCTTCAGCGCAGGAAGGCGTCGTAACCGGTCTTCAGGATCAGCGCGCTGACCACGACAATGAACACGATGCGCACGAACCTTGCGCCATGCTTGAGCGCCAGGCGCGTGCCGAGGATGCTGCCGATCACATTGGCCACCGCCATGGCAAGGCCGATGTGCCACCAGACATGGCCTTTGGCGGCAAACAGCACGATCCCGCCGAAGTTGGTGGTGACGTTCAGTAATTTGGCTGCCGCCGACGCGTTGAGGAAGTCATAGCCGAGAAAGCGCACGAAAAGAAAGATGAAGAAGCTGCCTGCCCCCGGCCCGAAGAATCCGTCGTAGCAGCCGATCACGCCGCCAAAGGCGCAGGCGAGGGCGGTCTCGCGGCGGATGGATTGCAATGGTGCATGCGTCCTGCCCATGTCCCTGCGCCACAGCGTGTAGCCCAGCACGCCGACGAGGATAAAGGGCAGGAGCCGGCGCAGGAATGCCGGATCGACCAGCGTCACCACCCATGCTCCGACGAAACTGCCGGCGAACGCGGTGAGTGCCGCCGGCAGCAGCACCGGCCAGCGCATGTCGACGCGACGGCTGTACTGCAGCGCGGCCATGCCGGTGCCCCAGACCGAGGCGCTCTTGTTGGTGCCGAACAGCGTCGCGGGCTCTGCCGTGGGGAAGGTGGCAAACAGCGCCGGCACGAGGATCAGCCCGCCGCCGCCGACGATGGAGTCGATGAAGCCGGCGAACAGCGAGGCGAGGGCGACCAGGACGATTTCCATTGGTTCGGGCAGGCGAGGGCGGGGTGGCTCGGTTTCAGGTTGGTGGCTGCTGGATCGTGCCGGGCGATTACACCTCCGTGAAACCGCATTCCAGACCTATGGTGGGCATTATCGCCTGTGTTTCAGTTGCGAAGCGGGCGCAGTGGGGTTTCCAATCAATACTGACAGATAAATTTTAAAATATTTACGGATATTATATTCCAATGGTTAATGCTGCCATGACCATCGCCGCGCCATGGCGCCCCGCGGGTCTCAACGTGCTCCCGCCTGCGCGTCACCGCAGCCTTCGCGCGCGTAGCTCTAAGTCAGCAGCTCCCAGACGTGGCCCGCTGGCTCGTTCCAGTACACCATTCGGCCGCCCGGCGCGGTGTTGACCTGCATGTCCGCCGGGCCATGCGGCGTGCTGCGATAGGCGATGCCCGCAGCCCTGATCCGGCCGAGGATGGCATCGAAGGTCGGCTCGCTGACGCGAAAGCAGCAGTGCTGCACGGGGAAGTCACCCTCCGCCTCGTCGAAGTCGATCGTCAGCCCGTCATTCACGTACACCGCCGTGAAGGACCCCAAAGCGCGACTCCCCCAGCCCACGCCCAGCAGCGAGGCCAGGCGCTTCGCGCAGCCGGCCCGGTCGCGGACAGGAATCAGGAGGTGGTCGAGTTCAATGCGCACAAAGCTCTGGTCTTCGGGTCGTGTCATGGTGTCGGCTCCTGGCACCGAATGCGGCATGGCATCTCAACACGCCACTGGGCGTCTTCCTGGTGGTGCCGGTCAGCTCAGAACGGAATCCGGCCGGTGAGTATCTGCCACCACATGCGCCAGTCGCCCATGAAGCTGTAGCCCGGATACTTGAACGTGGCCGGCCGGTTGTGCTCGAAGAAGAAATGCCCGACCCAGGCAAACGCATAGCCTTGCACCAGCGCTACGAGCACCAGCGACCAGGCCTGCGTAAGGAAAGCTGTGGCGAGCAGTATCACCGCGATGCTCGTTCCGGCAAAGTGCAGGCGCCGACGATGCCCGCGCCGATGACGGCTATGGGCGCGTTCGACGGGTTCGCGTGCGTCTGATCTGGCATCGGTGTCGTGCGCCTGGAGATGAATCGGGTTCGCGGTGGTGGCGAAGCGGAGAACAGCCTCCTGTTGCTATGCAGAAGCCTGCCTGGATGGATTTGGCGGCTTGGGTGGCGGCTTCACGTGGGGCGTAGCGGCGAACCGTTCGCCGGCGATGTTGATCTCGTAGCGCGCCTTGAGCAGGAAGTCGTCCGTGATGATTTCGCCGCGCCGTACGTAGACCATGCCGATGGCCCGGCCCAGTGCAAGGCTGTAGCCGGTGGAGGTGAGTTCACCGACCGGCTGTCCGTCGCGCAGCACCGGCTCACCGCCCCAGGGGAAGGCCTGGGGGTCATCAACAGAAACCATGAGCAGCCGCTTCTTCACGCCTTCGGATTGCTGTTTGCGCAGCGCATCGCGGCCGATGAAGCCGCCGGGCTTGTCCATGCGCACGGCAAAGGCGAGTCCGGCCTCCAGCGGCGTTTCATCGGGGCCCAGCTCGGTGCCGAAGGCGCGGCGTCCGGCTTCGACGCGCAAGGCGTCGATGGTGTAGTAGCCGGCATCCTTCAGGCC
>VGIE01000083.1 GCA_016867955.1 Betaproteobacteria bacterium | reverse complement strand
AACTTGCCTCCGGTGAGCAAGGCCTCTCGCTTCGACGTGGTCTACCTGGGGTCCGAGGACTGCACCTTCTGCCGGCAATGGGAGTTCGGGTCGCGCGTGAAGCTCCTGGAATCGCGCGAGGCGCGGGCATTCAACTTCCATGAAGTCAAGAACGACACCCTCAGCAGGCCGTTCACCGTTGCGGACTACCCGGCCGGCCTGCAGTGGGTGTTTGAGCAGGTGGGCGCTACGCGCGGGGTGCCGCGCTTCCTGCTGGCCATCGACGGCCGTGTGGTGTTGAACAGTTTCGGGACGGACAGGTACCAGCGCGACTTCCTGCCGGCCCTGAACGCGGTGGTGCACGCCTCGGGCAAACTTGGCGCGTGAGGCAACGATTGTGAAACCGATGTCTTATCCCGGGGGGTAATCATGGCGGAGGATGGTCAGGACAAGAAACTGGAGCTGGGTTTGCTCATCTCGGCGGACTCCCACGTCATGGAGGCGCCGGACTTCTGGACGAAGGCCCTGCCGCCCGGCATGCGCGCCAGGGCGCCGGTTTACGGCGACAGCAAGAAGGACAATCCCTTCCAGGGTCAGGAAGGTGCGCGCGAGGCGGCGCTGCGTGTCACCGAGATGGCCAAGGACGGCGTCAGCGGCGAGGTGCTATATCCGACGCGCGCGCTGCACCAGTACGGCATGGACGATGTCGAACTGCAGGAGGCCTGCTTCAAGGTCTACAACGACTGGCTGCTCGAATATTGCGCGGTGGCGCCGGGGCGCCTGTTCGGTGTCGCCTGCATCTCGGCCTTTCGCATCAAGGAGGCCATCAAGGAGATGGAGCGCTGCAAGAAGCTGGGCATGCGCGGCATCATGATCTGGCAGGCGCCCCCCGACGAATGGTCGTTCGCGACCAACCACCACGATCCCCTGTTCGAGGCCGCCGAGGGACTCGAGATGCCGGTGAGCCTGCACATCCTCACCGGGGCGCCCTACAAGCCGGGCTGGGACGCCCTCGGCAAGCCGCCGGTGGACTTCCAGAATTTCGTCATCAACGACAAGCTGCATCATGCCGTGAAGACGCTGATCGACATGGTGGTGTCGGGCACCCTCGACCGCTTCCCGAAGCTGAAGGTCATCACGGTCGAGAACGAAGTGAGCTGGCAGCCCTTCATCGTCTGGCAGATGGAGAAATACGCCGGCAAGAAGTACCGCAGCGACTACGCCATGAAGCTCAAGCCCTCGGAATACTTTAAGCGCAACCTCTACACCACCTTCTTCAACGACCCGGCCGCGGGCGACCTGATCGAGAAATGGGGTCCGGACAACTGGATGTGGTCGAACGACTATCCGCACCCGAACTCGACCTGGCCCAACTCGGGTGACGTCATTCGGCGCGATCTCGGGCACCTGCCTGAGGCGGTGCGCGCCAAGGTGATCCGCGACACCGTTGCGCGCGTCTACAACCTGCCGAAAATCCTGCCGCTGGCCGGGCTGGGGTGAATGAAGGACGGGCGAAAGGTGGCGCGGCAATGACGGCGGAGAGCAGACGGCTGTTCTGGGGCCTCACGCTGTCGGCCGCGGGGGTGATGATGGTCACCATGGGCATCCGCCAGTCGCTCGGGCTGTGGGTGTCTCCGCTCAACACGGCCACGGGCCTGGGCATCGTCACGGTCAGCTTCGCGCTGGCCGTCGGCCAGTTCGTCTGGGGCGCGTCGCAACCGCTGTTCGGCATGCTGGCCGACCGTGTCGGTTCCTTTGCCGTGCTGGTGCTGGGCGGGCTGTTGCTGGCCATCGGTCTCGCCGCCACGACCTTCATGGAGACCGGGACGGGACTGGTTGTGTTCCTCGGCCTCATCACCGCGGCCGGCGCCGGCGCCGGCAGCTTCTCCATCCTGCTCGCCGCGGCGGCGCAGCGCCTGACGCCGGAGCGGCGCGCCTTCGGCTCCGGTTTCATCAACGCGGGGGGGTCGTTCGGCCAATTCCTCTTCGCGCCGCTGTCCCAGTTTCTCATCTCCACCATCGGCTGGATGGCCGCGCTGTGGGCCATGGCGGTGGCGGCGCTGGCCACCATCCCGATGTCGCTTCCGCTGCGCGAGAAAAAGGGCGTGGCCGAGGCGCGCGCCGCGGCGCAGTCGGGCGGCGTCACGCTCGGCCAGCAGATGAAGCAGGCCTTCGGCGACCGCAGCTACATCTGCCTGCATCTCGGCTTCTTCACCTGCGGCTTCCACATCGCCTTCCTCGTCACCCACCTGCCGGGCGAGGTGGGGCTCTGCGGCCTGCCTGCCTCGGTCGGCGCGACCGCGCTGGCGGTGATCGGCGCCTTCAACATCGTCGGCAGCATCTGGATCGGCTGGCTGTCCGCGCGCAGGCGCATGAAGTGGGTGCTGTTCTGGCTGTATGCCGTGCGCGCCCTGGCCATCCTCGGCTACCTTTTCGCGCCAAAGACGCCGATGACGTTCTACGTGCTCTCGGCCGTGCTCGGGCTCACCTGGCTGGCTACCGTGCCGCCGACGGCGGGGCTCGTCGGCAAGCTCTTCGGTGTGCGCTACCTTGCCACGCTGCTCGGCATGACGCTGCTCACCCACCAGATCGGTGCCTTCTTCGGCGCCTGGTTGGGCGGCGTGGCGATGGCCGGCACCGGCAACTACCTGTGGATGTGGTACGCCGACATGGCGCTGGCTGGGGCGGCGGCGCTGATCAACCTGCCGATCCGCGAGGCGCATCCACAGGTGGTGGCGGCGGCGGCCTGAGCGGGCCGGTGCCGGCCGCAAGCGCGACACGGGCCGGCTATGCTGCTGCGTCGAGGATTTCCCTCCTGTCCCGATTGCGTCGCCCGCTACCTCTGCCCCTCGATCGCCTGTTTGGCATGCCTCGCCAGCGTGGCATCCGGGTCCTGCGCAAGCCTCTCCAGGATCGCGCGCGGCGTGGCCCGGTTGTAAGTGAGGTTGAAGCGGGTATGGATGTTACTGCTGGTTGACAAACGTTCCATCACGGCGACGGGCAGGTTGGGGTTGAGCGCGAGGCCCCATTCGACCAGGTAGTCCTTCGAGTCGAAATAGCGTGACAGCACCTTCATCGGCGTCCTTGGATGGCTCAGGACCTCGCTGATGATAATGTTCGCCTTCGGGCCGTCGGCGAGGCGCTCCAGCGTCCGCGCGCCTGCATTGGGATGCAGCGCCACCAGCCGCATCGCGGCGAGGCCCTTGCGATCGCCGAGGTTCACGTCCCACAGAGAGCCGAGCGGCTCGTATAACTCGGCCTCCGGCAGCACTTCCGGCAGCAGCGTGAGCTGGTCGAGGAGGTGCTCGGGGGCGGCGGGGTTCTGCGCCACGGCGGCGATGAAGAAGCGGTTGGTGCGCCAGGGCGAGTCGGCCATCGCGCGCTCCAGCGCGCGGGCACCCATCGGGGCGGTGGCCGCAACCGCGCGCTCGAGCGACAGGCCATACCAGACCTGGCTGCCGACCCAGGCGGGCACCCCCGCGGCAATGGCCGAGGCCAGCACCAGCACGATGCCGTTGTAGCGGGCCGAGCGCCGCAGGGCGTACCAGACGCAGCCGAGCGCCAGGCCCCAGACGCCGGCCATCACCACCACCGCCGCCATGACGAAGGGCACGAATATGAAGCCGATGGCGGCCGTCAAACTGGCCGAACCGAGGATGGCCTTGACCGACACGACGGCCGCGAGCAGCCCGCCGGCGATGCTGGCCACCAGTGCAAAGCGCGCTTCGGGACGATTGGCGAGGGAAATGTTCACCGACCGATTATACGAATGTCGTCATCTGGAAGCCGCGCAACAACCCCCGGCGGAATTCACGAGAATCACAGCGATCCTCCCGCGCTCGGCACGGTGTCGATTCCACTAGAATCGCGCATACGATGAGCATGGAACGCCGCACCTTCCCCGACCGCGCGGAGTACAGGCTTCTGCTCAAGGTCCTGCTCACCCAGGACGGTTCGACTACGCGGATTTGTGAAGTGCTGAGTGGCACTCCGGTCAATGTAATCGTACACAGGCAGGTACGCACGAATGAGGTTCCTGGCGCGGTACGCCGTCAGCTAGGGGGTGAACGTTGGCTCGAGCGGGTGACCAGCCTTTGCTCGGACGCCGGGGTGCTCATGGATAATCTTTCCTATACCCGCCTGGACACGGTGCCTGACGGATTCCTGGGTGAACTCGACCAGGGCGTGGCACCGATCGGGCACCTGCTCAAGCGGTTATATGTGCGCCGTGTGCCGGCGCAGGCAGACGCCGACGTCGAGGCGCGACTATGGGATGTGGTCGGATTGCCCGACGCGACGGCGAGCCGTGCCTATCGGATTCTCGCGCCACAGGGACCATTCATCTACATCTTCGAGACTTTCCGCGGCGGTCTCGTCCGGGCGTGACATGTCCCCGCTCCTGATGCCTGCATGCGGCGCGCGGCCTGCAACCTGCCGTGCATGGCATGATTGCAGCCCCGGTGGAACAGGTGCGTCTGAAATGAACGAATCGGATGGAAAACAGCCATGAGAGATCGTCAGGACTCCGACATGCCAGCCACTGCCGCGGTGCGGCGAACCACGAATGCCGGAAACCGCTGCCCCAAGAGCCATTCTTCAACACCCTGCCAACGGCAATTCTGTTCGGCACTCTGACTCCACCCCATTCATTCCCAGAGGATCCCGCGATGTCCACCCGCAAGCGCTCCGCCAAGCCCGCTGACAAGAACGCTCCGCGCCGTCCCTACCGCCTGGTCTCCGCGGACCAGCACATCAACGAGCCACCGGACCTCTGGAAGAAGCGCGTGGCGGCGAAGTACCGCGAGCGCGTGCCGACCATGAAGAAGTTCCCCGAAGGCGATGCCTGGATCATCGAGGGCGTGCCCGATCCGATCAATTTCGGCATGAACGCCTGCTCGGGGCTGCCGCCCGAGGTGGTAAAGCCCTGGCTGCGCTGGGACATGGTGAGGAAGGGCGGCTACGTGCCGGCCGAGCGCATCCGGGAGATGGACGCCGACGGCGTAGATGCCGCGCTGCAGTTCCCGACGCCACGGCTGTCCGAGGGCATCATCGTCAATCCCGACCACAAGTTCCAGCTGGCCATGGTGCAGGCCTACAACGACTAGCTGGCGGAATACGTCTCCCATGCGCCCGACCGCCTGTTCGGCATGATTTGGCTGCCCGCCACCGGCGTGAAGGACGCCATCGCCGAGCTGAAGCGCTGCCTGCGCATGCCGGGGATGATCGGGCCGGTGATCAATTGCTTCCCGCATGGCAAGGCTAGCGTCAGCGACAAGGACGATGAACTCTGAAACCTGCTCGCGAAATGGACATCCCGCTCAACATCCACGTCAAGCTCACCGACGTCATTCCCACCGCACATCGCGAGAAGATCATCGGGGGCGGGTGGCGAAACCGCGAACCCGAGCGCCTGATGCTGGAATTCACGTGGGGCGGCACGCTGGACCGCATTCCGAAGCTGAAGATCGTCTTCACCGAAGTGGATGCCGGCTGGGTGCCGTTCTTCACCGAACAGGTCGACAACCGCTACCACCGCCTCAACACCGCCGGCAAGTTCGGCCTGACCATGCCGCCGTCGGCGTACTTCGAGCACCACTTCTACTATGCCTTCATCACCGACGCCTATGGCATCCGCAACCGTGATGCAATCGGCATCGACCGAATGATGTGGTCTGACGATTTCCCGCACCTCGGCGGCGACTGGTCGTACACGCAGCGCACGCTGGCCCAGCATTTCGCCGCGGTGCCCAAGGATGAGCGCGATCTCATGCTTGCGGGCAATGTCACGCGCCTCTACCGGTTGCCGGACCTGACGTAGAATACGGCAACATCGACGTACCCAATCCACGAGGAGAATTGCATGCACGATGACACGTTCGGCGCCAGGCGGCGCGATCTGATCAAGGCAGCCGGTGCGGCAGGGCTGCTGGCGACCGCCGGCCTGTCCGGTCTCGCGAGCGCGCAGGCGGGCAAGGCGCAGCTGGCCAAGGTAAAGGTCGGCCTGATGCTGCCCTACACCGGCACCTTCGCGCAGCTCGGCGTGGCCATCGCCAACGGCTTCAAGCTGGCCGTCTCGGAGCAGGCCAAGTCGCTGGGGCGCGAAGTGGAGTACGTGACGCTGGACGACGAGTCCGATCCGTCCAAGGGCGCCGACCGCGCCAACCAGCTCGTTACGCGCGACAAGGTCGACCTGCTGGTGGGCACCGTGCATTCGGGGGTGCAGATGGGCATCGTCAAGATCGTGCGCGAATCCGGCGTGCTGCACATCATCCCGAATGCCGGCGTGGAGGCGGCCACCGGAGCGCTGTGCGCGCCGAACATCTTCCGCAGCTCGTTTGCCAACGGCCAGCCGGCGTTTCCGGTCGGCAAGGTTGTGGCCGACCGCGGCCTGAAGAACGTGGTGACGCTGGCCTGGAGGTACGGCGCGGGCGAGGAGTCGGTGGCCGGCTTCAAGGACTCCTTCCTCAAGGGCGGCGGCAAGATCGTCAAGGAGCTCTGGCTGCCATTCCCCAACGTGGAATTCCAGTCGCTGCTGACCGAGATCGCCTCGCTCAAGCCCGACGCCGTGTTCGTGTTCTTCGCCGGCGGCGGCGCAGCCAAGTTCCTCACCGACTGGAAGGCGGCGGGGCTCAAGGGCCGCATCCCGCTGTTCGGCACCGGCTTCCTCACCGAAGGCGTGCTGGAGGCCGTGGGCGATGCCGCCGACGGCCTCGAAACCGTAATGCACTATGGCGACGGCATCGACACGCCGAGGAACCGCGCCTTTCGCCTCGCCTATGCCAAGGCCTTCAAGCTGCAGCCCGACGTGTATGCCGTGCAGGGCTATGACGCGGGGCTGCTGTTTGCCGCCGGGATGAAGGCGGTGAAGGGTGATATTTCGAAGAAGAAGGAGATGATCGCCGCCATGCGCGCCGCCCCCATCGACAGCCCGCGCGGCAAGTGGACGCTGTCAAAATCGCAGAACCCGATCCAGGACATGTACCTTCGAAAAGTGATCGGCAAGGAGAACCGCGTCACTGGCGTAGCCATGAAGGCGCTGGACTATCCGCCGACCGGCAGCTGCAAGATGCCGGCGTAGAAGCGACCGCTGAGGCGGCGGGCATCTCCTCGCGCCCGGTGAATGACGCGGCGGGGTCTGCGATAATGCAAAGCCGACGGTGGCAACCGCCGGCTCTGAGTGCCTGAGGATGCGAGGGGATACATCCCCCCGCGCTCCCCTAAGTCAGGGCGCCTGACGGCAATCCTGATAGGCGCCCTTGGTTTCTTGGCGAACGACCGGCCCCCGTGGATTTCCCCACCTTCCTGATCCAGCTCCTGAACGGCGTCCAGTACGGCCTGCTGCTGTTCCTCATCGCCAGCGGCCTGACGCTGATCTTCGGCATCATGGGCATCATCAACCTCGCCCACGGCAGCTTCTACATGCTGGGCGCCTACCTGGCGTTCTCGCTGGCCGAGGGCCTGGGCAGCCTGTGGCTGGCCATTCCCGTGGGCATCGCGCTCGCGGTGCTGTTCGGCCTGGCGCTCGAGTGGCTGCTGATCCGCCATCTCTACGACCGCGACCACCTCTACCAGGTCCTGCTGACCTACGGCCTCATCCTGGTGTTCGAGGAACTGCGCAGCATCCTGTGGGGCGATGACGTGCATGGCGTGAAGGTGCCGGAGGTGCTGGCCGCGTCGATCCCCCTCACCGACACGCTGAGCTATCCGGTCTACCGGCTGGCCATGTCCGCGGTGTGCCTGGTCCTCGCGCTGGGGATGTGGTGGGTGATGCGCCGCACGAAGCTTGGCATGATCGTGCGCGCCGGCAGCGTCAATCGCGACATGGTGCAGTCGCTGGGCATCGACATCAGGCTGGTCTACCGCATCGTCTTTGCGGCCGGCGTCGGGCTGGCGGCCTTCGCCGGCATGATTGCGGCGCCCTCGGCCTCAGTGTTCCCGGGCATGGGCAACCAGGTGCTGATCATCTGCTTCGTGGTGGTGGTGATCGGCGGCATCGGCTCGGTCCAGGGCGCGCTGGTCGGCGCCATCCTGATCGGGCTGGTCGATACCTTCGGCAAGGTGGTCACGGTGGAAATCGGCGGCTTCCAGCTGCTGCCGCAACTCGCCGGCGTCACGGTGTACCTGCTCATGGCGGCGATCCTGCTGTGGCGGCCCGAGGGCCTGTTCCGGCGGGGCGGGTA
>VGIE01000082.1 GCA_016867955.1 Betaproteobacteria bacterium | reverse complement strand
TTCATCGACGGCATCGGGGGCGGGTATACGTTGGCGGCGACGGAACTGAAACGGAAGCTGGGGAAGGCCTGAGGCGCGGCTCCGGCCGGCATCAGCTCTCGCCGATGCCTCACAATGTATCGCAGCACGATTGGTGTCGTCGCCACTAAAGCGGAGGCCTTAGCAATTGACCGCTTTCGACCCAAAGCGGTCAGTAGCACTTGCTGATTACCGGACCCGGAGTCCCCTGCTGGTATTCGTCAGCTTGCCTTCGTTGATGAGTTCCCGGACGAGTTCGATGACGGCTCGCGGCATAGTGTTATCGATATGAAGCTCGAGCTTTTGGGGCTACGCCGACGGCTCTATAGATGGACTGCTTCAGGCCGATTCGCCAGTCCTCAAAGCGTCGTGCCTCTGCCCCTGCCTCGTCTCGCTGCTTGTACGGAGTTCGAAACAAATAGATGGTCAGAACGAAGATGAACGCCCCGCCGAGGCCAATCAGCCCGCCAATAACAGCTCGTGCGACGAGCTCGACGATCATCGCACCAGATTTTGCGAGGGCTAACGCCACCGCACCCGAAGCAGTGGAAACCACCGCCTGACCAAGCCACATAAACGTCGCGCTGGTCTGGGCAGATACCGCATCACGGAACGCTCGTCGCCATCCAGATCCCCAATCCATAACAACTACTTCTTCTTGTACTTCGGCTCGGTCTTCGCAATGTCCGGATTCTCGTAGTGATCGAACTGCACCACCATGCCATCCGGATCGAAGAAGAACACCGTGCGCACCACGCCATCGGCCTCGCGGAATACATCGGGCGGTCCTGCCGTCTTCACGCCGGCGGCCAGCATTTCCTTCGTCAGACCATCGAGGTCCGGCACCGAGAACGACAGGTGGCTGATGCCGATCTCATCCAGCAGGATCGGCGTGCCGAGCACCGCCTCGCCGACATGCTCGGTGACCACCAGCACGGGTGAGGCCGGATCGTCGTTGTACTCGAGGTAGCAGATGCGCCGGCCGCGGCGCTTGCCGCGGTAGACATGCTCCCAGCCGGCGCCGTCCACCGCCTGGTTCTCCTCCTTCACCACCTTCATGCCGACCAGGTCGCGGTAGAAGGCGAGCGAGGTCTCCATGTTGCGCACGCAGATGCCCAGGTGCGACATGCCGATGATGGGTTGCTTGCGTGCCGTCATGCAATGACTCCATTCGGTCTGCCGATGCGAAGAATATTGGAAACTCGCCAGGCCCTGCTACTGCTGGGGAATCTTCGCCAGCTTGACCCACTCGGCCCAGCGCACGCGCTCGGCGGCGGCGAATTTCGCATGTTCGGCAACGCTCGGGGTTGGCGTCACCACCATGCCCTGGCGCTCGAGCAACTCCTTGAACTCGGGGTCCGTCTGCATCGCACGCAGCAGGCCGTTCATGCGCTCCACCGCCGCCATCGGCGAGCCCTTGTTCGTGGTCAGACCCGACCAGCCCTGCACTTCGAAGCCGGCCAGCAGCTCGGCGACGGTGGGCACATCGGGCATGGATGGCACGCGGCGCGGCGAGGTCACGGCGATGGGACGCAGCAGCCCGCTTTTGATGACAGGCGCCGCGCCGATGGCATCCAGAAAGGTGAAGTCCACGACCCCGCCGGCGATATCGGTGCTGATCTGGCTGACCAGCTTGTAGGACACGGCAATCAGTTCAATCCCGGTGCGTGACTTGATGATCTCCGGGGAAACCTGCGCCAGCGGCGAGTAATAGCCGAACGACACCTTGCCGGGATTGGCCCTGGCCATGGCGATGATGTCGGCCACCGACTTGATCGGGCTGTCCTTCTTCACCATGCCGATGATGGGGAAGAATCCGAAAATCCCGACTTCCTCGAGATCCTTCTCCGCGTCATAGGGCAGCTTCCTGAACAGTACCGGATTGGCTCCCGTGACCGAACTCCCGCCAATGAGGTAGGTATAGCCATCGGCCGGCGAGTTCTTCAGTGCCTCGGTGCCGATGATGGCAGCGGCGCCGGGCCTGTTCTCGGACACGACAGGCTGCTTCAGCCGCGGCTCGATGAACCTGGCGAAGGTGCGCCCGGCAAAATCCGAGGCGCTACCCGGCGTCGACGGGATGATGAAGCGAAGCGGCTTGCTGGGCCAGGCATCCTGCGCCTGCGCCAAGGGCGCCGCTACCGCTGCGAACAGCAGCGCACCGGACAGGGTTAGCATTCCCGCAGTCTTGGTTTTCATCAGCGTTCTTCCCTCTCTAAAAAAACTTTCCGGGTCACGGCTTCATGCCGTGAACCGACGCACCCGTTTCCTCCGGGTCAAGGTCGCTGATGATCCTACGGCGCCGGAACAGCCAGCGACCGTCCTGCTTGACCACATGGTCGATGTAGCGGCCGCCGTAGGCCACCTTCGGCCCGCCATCGGCCTCGCGGAACATCACCACATAACTTTCCACCTGCGCCTCGTCACCATTCAGGCGAATCAGCGGATTGACCATGCAGTGCTGCCGGCGCGGCCGCCCGCCCGGGGGCCAGATGCTGGCGACGTAGTCTTCGATGCCCTTGCGGGTGCGCGCCGTGCGCGTGGCCATCTCGAACTCGGCATCCTCGGTGAACAGGCTGGCGCGCGCCCTGTGGTCGCCGCTGTCGGCGTGGTGGCAGTACTCGTAGAGAAGCTCCCGGATGGCTTCCTTGTCTTCAAGAACCGATGACATGTCCCGCTCCCTGGTCAGGCCCGCAGCGCTCGTGAACCGCGCAGGACGCGCGACGCTGTGCGCGTCGAATATAGGCAGGCCCCCATCATGCGTCAAGGGAGACTGCGAGGAACCACCGGGTGAACCCGCGCCAGGACTTTCGGAAGAAGGTTCGGCATGCTGCAACCTGAAGGCGCGTTTTCGTTCGAGCAACCCGAGCGCCCCGGAGCCGGCCGGTGCGCGATAATCGGCGCCTGCCGCACCCCTTCCGGGCCGGTAGCACACCCGTGCAGATGCCGATCCTCTACACCTTCCGCCGCTGTCCGTATGCCATCCGCGCGCGCCTGGCCGTGCACGCCAGTGGCGTGGCGGTCGAGATGCGCGAGGTGGACCTGAAGCACAAGCCGCAGGCCATGCTGGAAGCCTCGCCCAAGGGCACGGTACCGGTGCTGCGGTTGCCCGACGGGCGCGTCATCGACGAAAGCCTCGACATCATGCGGTGGGCGCTGGCCCTCCACGACCCGGCGGGCTGGCTGCGCCTCTCCCCCGGCGCCCTCGCCGAGGCCGGGCAGGTGATCGAGCGCAACGACGGCCCCTTCAAGCGGCTGCTCGACCGTTACAAGTACCCGAACCGCGCGCCCGCGGGCGAGGCGCCGCGGCCCGCCTCCGCCTGGCGCGACGAGGCCGCGCCCATCCTCGCCGACCTCGACGACCGGCTCTCGCGGCACGCCTGCCTGCTCGGCGAATCCCCTAACATCGCCGATGCCGCCATCGTGCCCTTCGTGCGCCAGTTCGCCATGGTCGATGCGGCCTGGTTCGCGGCGACCCCGTGGCGCGCGCTCGCCCGGTGGCTGGACGGATGGCTTGCCTCGCCCCGCTTCATGGCGGTCATGCAGAAGCAGCGGGCCGACGGGGCGATCCCCGCGCGCGATGTATCCTCGGGCCATCCCGGGATCCCCTGAATCACCACCAACGGAGTCACCGCATGCTGAGCATCGAAGACCGCTTTGCCATCCAGGACCTGTACGCGCGCTACTGCGCCTGCATGGACACCGGCGACATCAAGGGCTGGGCCGGCTCATGGACCGAGGACGGCGTCTTCGACTCCTTCCAGTACCACGATGGCCGCGCGAAGATCGAGGAGTACGGCTGGGGCTTCATGCAGCGCCTGCTGCAGAAGAAGTGGACCAACGGCCAGCACTGGAACAACAACCTCATCGTCGAGGGCGGCGGCGACACCGCCTCGGCGCTGTGCTACCTGATGGTGATCGGCAAGATGAGGGATTCCGGCGAGATGAAGATCGTCATCCAGGGCTGGTACGCCGACGAGCTGGAGAAGGAAAACGGCCAGTGGAAGTTCAAGGCGCGCCGCGTGGCCTTCGATACGCCCTCGCCTGCCGTCATCCCGAAGCGGGCCTGAGCGGTGGCGGAGAGGCCGGCATGCTGAGCACCACAGACCGCATCGAGATCCTGCAGCTGCACGCGCGCTACTGCGCCTGCCTAGACACCGGCGACGCGCAGGGCTGGGCGCGGTGCTTCACCGTCGATGGCGAGTTCGGCGTGTGCAACATGCACCGCGGACGCGACCGCCTGGCGGTCCACTGCGCCGACGTGGTCGCGCGACGCCGCGCCAATCCCTGGGACAACGTGCAACACTGGAACGGCAACATCATCGTCGAGGGTGGCGCCGGCCGCGACCACGCCATGTCCTACCCCGCCACGCTCGGGCGGCAGCGCGACAGCGGCGCGCAGGCCATCGTCGCCAATGGCTGGTACCGGGACACGCTGGCGCAGGAGGACGGCGCCTGGAAACTCAGTTCGCGCCGCATCGCGTTCGAAACCCCGGCAAGCGTTATCATTCCGCAGCGCTGCTGATGTGCAACGCGTAAGGAGATTCATGGAAGCCATCAAGGTCTACTGGATCCCGGGTTGAGCCAACTGCGTGCGGGTCAAGGGTTACCTTGAGTCGCATGGCGTCGAGTTCGATGCCGTCAACCTGATGGACAATCCCGCCGCACAGGCGGAGATGCGCTCGCGCGGCATCCGCGCGCTACCGGTCGTCACCGTCGGCGATCGCCATGTGCTGGGTTTCGATCTCAACCAGATCGACGCGGCGCTGGGCCTGAAGAAGAGCTCGACCGACATCGCGGCCGCGGAACTGGTGGCCCGCGCGCAGCGCCTGCTCGCCGCGGCCGTGCGCTTTGCGCGCCAGCTGCCGCCGGCGAAATACGGCACTCCCATCCCGGGCATGGAAGACGCCAAGCCGCCCTTCATCATCCCCGGTGGACATGTGCTGGTGCTGCCCGACGGCCGGCCCTATGTGCCGCACGCCACCAATCTTGCGCTGTTCCGCCACATCATCGCGCACGGCTCCAAGTTCCGCCGCTTCCTGCGGCTCGAGGCCACCGACTACGCGCACATGGGCCTCTATGCGCAGTACGGCGAACTGCTGCCTGAACTGGGGCTCGATGCGCTTTGCGCGCAGGTCGAATCCGACCGTGCGGCCATCGCGGACTGGTGGGCGTCCCGCGCGGCGCGCGGCACGGAGACCGTGCTGGAGACCTGGATGGGCCAACAGACCGTGCGCCAGATGTTGCAACGCGAGGTGTATTCGCTGGCGCAGCACACGCGCCAGCTGCAGGCCGTGCTGCAAGACCTGGGCATTGCACCGGACGGGCCAGTGGATCCGGCCGACAATGCCGGGCTCAACCTGCCGGCGCGGACGTGGGACTGATGCGCGGCCACCCCGCGTCCGACTCCCGGAGATCTGTCAATCCGGAACGCGCTCCACCCGCACCGCGGTGACCTTGTACTCCGGCGCGCCGACCAGGCGGTCGCGCACAGGTGATGTGGCACGGTTGAGGAAGACCTTCGGATCGTGGAAGGACGCGAAGAGCTGGCCTTCGCGAATGCCGGTTGACACCCGCACCGGCAGCACCGCCTCGCCGTGGCGGCTTTGCACGCGCACGCGCTCGCCCGACTTGAGGCCGAGACACACGGCGTCTGCTGGCGCCATGTCCAGCGTGTCGGTGGGTCGCAGTTCGCTGTTGGGCGTGCGCCCAGTGAGCGTGGCGGCGTTGAACTGGTACAGGTTGCGGCCGCTGGACATGAGGAAGGGGAAGTCCCCGTCGCAGCGCTCGGGCGTTGCAATGAAGGGGATGTTTTTCAGCGTGGCGCGCTCGCCGATGGAAAAACGCCCCACATGCAGCACCGGCGTGCCGGGATGGTCCTCCGCGGGACAGGGCCAGTGCGGCGCGGCGCCGTCGATGCGTGCGTAGGAGAGGCCCGCGCCCGCCGGCCAGGCACTGCGCACCTCCGCCCAGATGGCCTCCGGGCCGTCGAAATCGAAGCCCTTGCCGGGACCGGAGAGCCTGCGGCCGATCTCGCCGATGATCCACCAGTCGGGCCGGCTGTCGCCGCGCGGCGCGATGGCGCGGCGCACGCGCTGCACGCGGCGGTCGGAATTCATGAACGTGCCATCGCGCTCGAGGAAGGACGCCGCCGGCAGGAACACGCTGCCGAACTCGCGCGCCGTCTCGTTCATGAACAGGTCCTGAATGACGACGAACTCCAGGCGTGCGAGTGCCGCGTGCGTGGCGGATTCGTTGGCCAGCGACAGGTAGATGTCATAGCCGAAGGCCCACAGCGCGCGCAACGATCCTTCTGCCGCGGCGTCCATCATCTGCATGAGGTTGAGGCCGCGGCTCTCGGGTAGCGGCCTGCCCCACAGCGCGCCGATGCGCCCGCCGGCATCGGCAAAGCTTTGCCCGCCGGGCAGAGTGGCCGGGTCGCAGCCCATGTGCGCCGCGCCCTGTACGTTGTTCTGGCCGCGCAGCGGATTGACGCCGCTGCCCGGCTTGCCGAGGTTGCCGGTGAGCAGCGCCAGGTTCACGCCGCACATCACGCCCTCGGTGCCCTGCAGGTGTTCGGTGACGCCCAAGCCATGGAAAGCCATGGCCGGGTTCGTGGTCGCGTACAGGCGCGCCGCTGCACGGATGTCTGCGGCAGTCACGCCGCAGGACCCAGCCACCTTTTCGGGGGCGTACTCTGCCAGCATGCTGCGCGCGTAGTCGTCGTAGCCGTCGACGCGGCGGGCGAGGAACTCGCGGTCGGCCAGCTTTTCTTCGATGATGGCGGCCGCCATGGCGTTCAGCAGCGCCACATTGTGCCCGGGCCGCACGGCCAGGTGCAGGTCGGCGTACTGCGCAAGTTCGATGCGGCGCGGATCGATGACGATGAGCTTCGCTCCGCGCAGCACCGCCTGCTTGATGCGCGCCCCCACCACCGGATGATTCTCCGTCGGGTTGCAGCCGGTGAGCATGATGAGCTGCGCGCGCTCGATGTCATCGAAGCCGTTGGTGGCGGCGCCGGTGCCCAGCATCTCCTTCATGGCGCGCGCCGTGGGCGTGTGGCAGACGCGCGCGCAGCAGTCGACGTTGTTGGTGCCCAATGCCACGCGCGCCAGCTTCTGGATGAGGTAGTTTTCCTCGTTGGTGGCGCGGGCCGAGCCGAGCACGCCGATGGCGTCCGGCCCGTGCGCAGCCGCCAATTCACCAAGGCGCGCAGACGTATGGTCGAGGGCCTCGTCCCAGGTTACCTCGACCCAGCGCCCGTCGCGCTTGATCATCGGCCGGGTGACGCGATCGGGCGCATCGACGAATTCGTGCGCGTAGCGGCCCTTCACGCACAGGTGGCCGCGGTTCACAGGGTCGGCGTCGGGGCGCACCTGCACCACCCGGTCGTCGCGCGTGCCCACCGCCATCTGGCAGCCGACGGCACAGTACACGCAGGTGGTGCGCGTCCATGCGGTTGCACCACGGGCGTCGGCGCGCTTGTCGAAGATCGCCCCGGTGGGACAGGTGTCGGCGCAGGCGCCGCAGGACACGCAGCCCGCCTCGCTGAGCGTGGCGCCGTGGCGCGGCGCTACCCGCGCCGCTTCACCGCGGCCCCGCACGCCCCACACATACTGGCCCTGCACGTCGTCACAGATGCGCACACAGCGGTGGCACTGGATGCAGCGGTCCATGGCAAGGCCGAGATAGGGATGACTGTCATCGCGGAAGGGCAGCGGTGCGGCGTCCGCGCTGACCCGCGCAGGCGTGACGTCGTAATGCGCGAGCAGGCGGTGGAAGGGATGCTGCGGCTCGCGCGAAAGCGCTTCCGCGGGATAGCCCTCGGTCATCAGCGACAGGTTGGTCGCGCGCAGGGCTTCGAGCGCCGGCGTGCGCGTGCGCACCACCATGCCCGCGCGCACCGCCGCGGCGCAGCTGGCCACCGGCCGCGCCTCGCCGTCGACCTCCACCACGCACAGGCGGCAGGCACCGTGTGGCGCGAGGCGGTCGTCGTGGCAGAGGTGCGGCACCTCGCGTCCGGCCTTGCGCAAGACATCGAGCAGCATGGCGCCTGAAGCGGCCGTGACAAGCTGGCCGTCCACATTGAGTTGCACGGCGCCACCTGGATAGCCTGGGGGCGCGCTCATGCCCGGAACAGTGCCGCCATTTCATCGGGATAGTTCGCGCGCAACGAAT
>VGIE01000081.1 GCA_016867955.1 Betaproteobacteria bacterium | reverse complement strand
AGGAGTGGGAATGGCTGCGCGCCAATTATCGTGACTACGAAAAGCTGTCGGGCTTTTGCGCCGAGGCGCTGCGGTACTTCCCGCCGCTCACCATGGTCATTCGCGAAGCGATCACGGACACCACGCTGGGCAACCAGGCCATCAAGACCGGCGACAAGATCATCGGCATCGACGGCTCCGGCAATTTCGACGAGACCCATTTCAAGGACCCGTTCAAGTTCGACCACGATCGCTTCGCCGGCGCGAGCGATCGCCAGTACATGGCCAGTGGGGACATTCTCACCTTCGGCAAGGGCATTCACCACTGCGTGGGCGCGCGGCTTGGCCAGCTCGAGATGATGCACGCCTTCACCCAGTTGCTGGATCGGGTGGGCCGCATCGAGGCGGCGGAGGAACTGCCCGTGGACATCGGGTTCTTCCTGCATTCGCCGCCCAAGCTCCCGGTGATACTGCACCCGGTGACGCACTAGCGGCGCGCGGAATCCCGGTGACACTTGCCCAGCCCGCCTCGATCGAGGAACCGCCTGCCCTCGGCGAGGCGGTCCGCCTCGCCTCGCGGATTGCGCGCCACGGTTACGGCGAGTCGGTAATCCGCCTCGCCCTTTGCCGCAAGGGCGTAGCCGATGATGTCGCGAGGCTGGTGGCCGCCTCGGCGGTGTGTTGCCATGCCTCGATTGCCGCCGCTGAGCATCGCTTGGCGCCCGAAGGCATGGCCACGGCCTCGGGGTCGCCGCAGGCCCGGACTCGCATCCAAGACCTGCGCACTGCACGGGCGGCAAGCAAGGCCCTGTCCATGATCATGGGCTTTGTGGTTTTCGTCGTCGTCGGCGTCGGTGGTGGCGCCTTCCCCGGCAAGAGTATCGGCTTTGGCGAGGACATGGAGCGGGGACTCGATCGGATCGTCACGGCGCTCGAGCAGGCGCTTGCCCGCTAGCGCCGCCAGTTTCCCATCGACGCCCCACCAGAGATCACCATGAGCGCCGGCATACTGCCCCAACGAAATCACTTCGACATCATGACCGAGCTCGTTCCGCTCGCCGGACGCGTGGCGCTCGACGTCGGCTGCGGCGAAGGCCGATTCACGCGGCTGATGGCGGGCGCCGGCGCGCACGTGACCGGCATCGAGCCCGGGCCGCAGCAGATCCGCCGCGCGCTGGCCCAGCCCAGGGCGGCGGACGAGGCCTATGTCGAAGCCGGCGCCGAGTCGTTGCCGGCAGCCGCCGGCAGCGTGGACCTGGTGGTGTTCTTCAACAGCCTTCACCACGTCCCAGTGGCCGGCATGGACCGCGCCCTGGCCGAAGCGCGGCGCGTGCTGCGTCCCGGCGGCCAGCTCTACATTGCCGAGCCGCTGGCCGAGGAACCGCAGTTCGACCTATCGTAGCCTGTCAATGACGAGACCGACGTGCGTCGCAAGGCCTTCGAGGCCATCGGGCGCGCCGCCGCACACGGTCTCGACGCCGTTTGCGAAACGCGCTATGTCGCCGACGCCAAGTATTCCAGCTACGAGGCCTGGCGCGACAACTCCATTGCCATCGACCCGGAGCGCGCAGTGCGCTTTGCCACCCAGGATGCCGAACTGCGACGCCGCTTCGCGGCACTGGGCGACCGCCAGGCCGACGGCTGGCACTTCCCGCAGCCGGTACGCGTCAACCTCCTGCAAAAGCGGGGCTGAACGCACCGAACACAGGCCACACAGCGGAACACTAAGTTAGTATTACCCGTGTACAGGTACAGTCCGTAGATACTCTTTTTCTAGTATGTCAGTATAAATGGCATCGTCACCGAGCCCCGGCCCAAGCGGCCGGATGGCCGCGAAATGCCGGCTCAGAGGTCCTGCAGGCGCCGCCGTACCGACTCGAACAGGCAGATGCCGCTGGCGACGGACACATTAAGGCTGGCCACGCCGCCCAGCATGGGGATCTTCACCAGCAGGTCGCAGCGCTCGCGCGTGAGCCGGCGCATGCCCTCGCCTTCGGCGCCCAGCACCCAGGCCACCGCCTCCGGGATGCCGGCCTGGTACAGGCTCTTGTCTGCGCGCTCGTCAGTGCCGACCACCCAGATGCCGCGTTCCTTCAATTCGTTCAGCGTGCGGGCGAGGTTGGTCACCATGTAGTAGGGCACGGTTTCGGCAGCCCCGCTGGCGACCTTGGACACCGTGGCGTTGATGCCGGCGGCGCGGTCCTTGGGCGCCACCACCGCATGCACCCCAACGGCGTCGGCCACGCGCAGGCAGGCGCCGAGGTTGTGCGGGTCGGTGATGCCGTCGAGTACCAGCAGCATGGGCGGGCCGTTCACTTCGTCGAGCAGGTCATCCAGCGTCTTCGGCATGGCCAGCAACTCGACACGCGCCAGCACGCCCTGATGGCGCCCGCCCCCCTGCATGCCGTCGATGCGCTGCGCGGGCACGCGCATGAGTCGCACGCCGGCCGCCTCGGACGCCTTGACCAGGTCGCGCGCGCGTGCGTCGTCGCGCGCCTCGTCGAGGAAGATTTCCTGCACCGACTTCGGGTCGGCGCGCAGGCGCGCCAGCACGGCATGGAAGCCGAACACGGTGCGCGCCAGCTTCATTTCGGGATCCTGCGGCGCAGGATGGTCGGCAGCCTGCTCTCGCCCCGCTCCACCCTGACCACGCTCGCGGCATCCGCGGTGCCTTCGCCAGGCGCTGCCGGCCCGCGCCTGGGGCCCTTGGGCCGGGCGGCACTGCTGCGCACGCCGATCTCCATGGGCATGTAGTCGCCCCTGCCGCGCGCCGCGCGCTTGCCGCCCCTATCGCGCCTGTCTTCGATGCCGCCCTTGCCCGCCTTCTCCTCTTGGCCGACCTTGTCGCGTTTGCCGGACCTGGCCGGCGTATCGCTCCCGTGGTGCTCTGCGCTCCTGCGTGCGGCGCCCCGGGCGTCGCCTCCCTCGCCACGATCAGCAGTGCCCGCGCGGGCCGCCCGCGTGCCCGAGGCCACTCGGCCTGCGCCCGACGGGAACTCCGCCAGAACGAACTCGATGCGGCCCGTATCCAGGTCCACCCGCGCGATGCGCACGCGCACGCGATCGGCCAGCCGGTAGCGCTGGCCGGTGCGCTCGCCTAGCAACTGGTGCTTGGCGGCATCGAAATGGAAATAGTCGCTACCGAGTTCCGACACATGCACCATGCCCTCGACGTAGACCCCATCCAGCGCCACGAACATGCCGAAGCTGGCCACGCCGGCGATCACGCCGTCGAACTCGTCGCCGACGCGGTTGCGCATGTAGTAGCACTTCAGCCAGTTCTCGACCTCGCGCGTGGCCTCGTCGGCACGCCGCTCGACCTGCGAGCAATGCGCGCCGAGGTCCTTCCAGTTGCCCGGCTTGTAGCGTTCGCCCTTCAGCACCGCCTTGATGGCACGATGGACGACGAGATCGGGATAGCGCCGGATCGGCGAGGTGAAATGGGTGTAGGACTCGTAGGCCAGTCCAAAGTGCCCGACGTTTTCCGGGCTGTACTGCGCCTGCTGCAGCGAGCGCAGCAGCACGGTCTGCAGCAGCTGGATGTCCGGCCGCTGCCTGATGGACTCGAGCAGCTTGGCATAGTCCTTTGCGTGTGGCTCATCGCCGCCCTGCAGGTGCAGGCCGAACTCCTTGAGGAATTCGCGCAGCGCCGCCAGCTTCACTTCCGTGGGCCCCTCGTGGACGCGGTACAGCGCCGGGTGCCCGGCCGCGCCCAGGAAGTCCGAGGCGCAGACGTTGGCCGCGAGCATGCACTCCTCGATCAGCCGGTGCGCGTCGTTGCGATGCACCGGCACGATCCGCTCGATCTTGCCCTTGTCGTCAAAGACGATCTGCGTCTCGACGGTCTCGAAGTCGATGGCGCCGCGGCGCTGGCGTGCCTTGAGCAGGTGGCCGAACAGCTCGTGGAGCAGTTGCAGGCGCGGCAGCAGCGGGCCCAGTTCGCGGGCTGTCGCGCCATCCGGCGCTTCCAGCGCCTCCCATACGCGGTTGTAGGTCAGCCGCGCCTTGGAGCGCATGACGGCCGGATAGAACTCGTAGCGCTTGATATCGCCGTTCGGGCCTACGGCCATGTCGCAGGCCATGCACAGGCGGTGGACGTCGGGATTCAGCGAGCACAGGCCGTTGGACAGCTTTTCCGGCAGCATGGGGATGACGCGACGGGGAAAGTACACCGAGGTGCCGCGCTCGAGGGCGTCCTGGTCGAGCGCATCGCCCGGGCGCACGTAGTGGCTGACATCGGCAATTGCCACCACCAGCCGGTAACCCTTGCCTTCGCGTCCGGCCCACACGGCGTCATCGAAGTCGCGCGCGGTCTCCCCATCGATGGTGACCAGCGGCATCTCTCGCAGGTCGGTGCGACCGTCCATGTCGGATTTGCGCACGGTGGGCGAGATCCTGGCGGCCTGCGCGCGGGCCCTGGCGGAAAACTCGAAGGGCAGCGCGTGCTTGCGCAGCGCAATCTCGATTTCCATGCCAGGATCGGTGGCGTGGCCGAGCACCTCCACCACGCGGCCGATAGGCTGGCGGTTGGCGTCGGGCTGGGCGACGATCTCGACCACCACGATTTCGCCGGGATCGGCGCCGTGCTCCTCGCCACGCGGGATGGCGATGCGCTGGCTGATCTTGCGGTCGGCCGGCGTCACGTAGGAGAAATCATGCTCGCTCTGCAGCCGCCCCACCAGCGTGGCGTGCGCACGCTCGATGACCTCGATGATCTCTCCCTCCCGCCTGCCGCGCCGGTCGAAACCCGACTCGCGCACCATGACACGGTCGCCGTGCAGGACCTTGCGCATTTCACGCGCGTTGAGATAGAAATCGTCACCGCCTTCCTCGGCGATCACGAAGCCGAAGCCGTCGGGATGCCCCGCCACACGGCCCGCCACCAGGTCGATCTTGCGGGCCACGAGGATCGCGCCCTTGCGGTTCCTCAGGATCTGGCCCTGGCGCTCCATGGCGCCAAGCCGCTTTGAGAATGCGTCAAGTTCGCCGCGCCGGATGCCGAGCAGCCTGCCCAGTTCACTCTCATCCAGCGGCGCGCCGGCTTCGACCAGCGTTGAAAGAATGAATTCCCGGCTGGGAAGCGGCACGTCGTAGCGCTCGCTTTCGCGCGCAAGATATGGATCCCTGCCGCGCAGGCCTGTGGATTTTGTCATCGTGAGGCTTTCAGGTAGAATTCACCCCTCTTCGTGCTGCTCTTTGCAGCATACGCCGAGGTGGCGGAATTGGTAGACGCACCAGGTTCAGGTCCTGGCGGTGGCAACACTGTGGGGGTTCGAGTCCCTTCCTCGGCACCATATGTACTCGCAGGGCCTTGGCCCGCGTCCTTCCCGCAATACCGAGAATGATGCTCCTGCTCCACGCGGTTTGCGCAGGTCCGCTTCGCCCGCACGCGCATCGTTCAGGCCAACTGCTCATCCGATGTCATCGGGCGACATGGTGTCGTACTTCTCGAATGGCTGGTGAATCCACGGGCTTTCAGGGAGGTAGCTGGCGTAATAATCCGGCACCACGTTCGAGCAGGCCTTGTACCAGATCGCCGCCGTGCGTACCGTCTTGATCTCCGGGTAATCGCCCAGCAGGTGCCGGCGCACGACGTCCAGCGTGATGCCCGAATCCACCAGGTCGTCCACCAGCAGCACCTGGTCGCCCAGCGCATCGGTGGTCATGCTGATATGCCGCGCCACGGTGATCTCGCCGCGCTCGGTGCCGGCTTCGCCGGTGTAGGAGCGCGTGGCAATGATCGCCAGCGGCACATTGAACAGGCGCGACAACACGTCGCCGACGCGCATGCCGCCACGGGCAATACAGATGATCTGGTTGAACTTCCAGCCCGAGTCGCGCAGCCCGGCGGCCAGGCGCTCGATCGCCACATTGTATTGGTCCCAGCTGACGTGCAGGTGCGAACTCATGCCAGATTCCTGCGGTTCATCTTCACGACTCAGCTTTCCTCCTGCGCGAAGGGGTGTCGACGCACAATGGTTTCATCACGGTCAGGTCCGGTGGAGATCATGTCGATCGGCACGCCGAGGATGTCCTCGATGCGCTCCAGGTAACGGCACGCCTCCGCAGGCAGTCCGTCGTCGTCGCGGATTCCCACGGTGCTGCCCTGCCAGCCCGGCAGGGTCTCGTACACAGGCTCGCAGCGCGCGGTGTCCTCTGCACCGACCGGCAGAAGGTCGCACAACCTGCCGTCGACGCGGTAGCCGACGCATACTTGCACCTCTTCCATGCCATCCATGACATCGAGCTTGGTGACGCATAGGCCGGAGACACCGTTGATCTGGATGGAGCGCTTCATCGCCGCGGCATCGAACCAGCCGCAGCGCCGCGGGCGACCGGTGGTGGCGCCGAATTCATTGCCGCGCGCGCGCAGCATGTTCCCGGTATCGTCTTCGAGCTCGGTCGGAAACGGTCCCGAGCCGACACGGGTAGTGTAGGCCTTGGTAATGCCCAGCACGTAATGCAGCATCTGCGGGCCGACGCCGGCGCCCGCCGCAGCCGCGCCGGCCACGCAGTTGCTCGAGGTAACGAAGGGATAGGTGCCGTGATCGATGTCGAGCAGCGTGCCCTGCGCGCCCTCGAACAGCAGGCTCCTGCCGTCGCGGCTGGCCTCATACAGCGCGCGCGGCACATCGGTGACCAGCGGCGCCAGGCGGCCCGCCAGGCCCAGGGCCTCGTCACGCACCGCGTTGAAGTCGACTGCAGGCGCGCCGAGGTATCGGGTCAGGACGAAATTGTGATAGTCGAGCAGCTCCGCCAGCTTGGCCTCGAAACGGGCCGGGACGAGCAGGTCCTGGAGGCGGATGGCGCGCCGCGCCACCTTGTCCTCGTAGGCCGGGCCGATGCCGCGGCCGGTGGTGCCGATCTTCTCGCCGCCACGCGTACTCTCGCGCTTCAACTCGCGCGCAACGTCGAGCGCGGCGTGATACGGCAGCACCAGCGGGCAGGCTTCGGACAAGTGGAGACGGTCCGCCAGGCGCACGCCCGCGGCAGCCAGTTCGTCCATTTCCTCGACCAGGGCCGCGGGCGACAGCACCACGCCGTTGCCGATGTAGCAGCGCACCGATTCGCGCAGGATGCCCGAGGGCACCAGATGCAGCACCGTCTTGCGGCCGCCTATGACGAGCGTATGCCCGGCATTGTGGCCGCCCTGGAAGCGCACCACGCCCTCGGCGTGGTCGGTCAGCCAGTCGACGATCTTGCCCTTGCCCTCATCACCCCACTGGGTGCCAATCACCACTACATTGCGTGCCATACGTCCTGCCTGTTCCGATGCCATTATCCTGCTTCGCTCCGCCGCCAGGCGCCTGAGGCCTGCCATGCGCGCCGCTCTGCGGCCTGGCACCCTGACAGTGCGAGGGGAAACATCCCCTCGCGCTCCCCTATATCGGGGCGCCAAACGGCCATTCTGCTTGGCGCTCTTGTCTCAGGCGCGCGGGCGCACCTGCCACCTGCCGTCCACTCGCACCAGTTCGCGGTCGCAGCCGAGTTCCGCGCGGGTACTGTCGTGCCCGGGCAGGTCCGAAATCACCACCTGCCCCTCCCTGCGCAGGCGCCCGACCGCCTCGTCGAGCGCCGCATCGCGGATGCAGGGAGCGAGGATCGCGCCAGCGTCGGGAGGAACCGGGGCAAAGCGTGCCAGGTCGTTGAGGTCCATGCTGAATCCGGTTGCGGGACGTGGCCGCCCGAAGGCCTTGCCGACCTCATCATAGCGACCGCCCAGCGCCACGGCGTTGGCCTCCCCCGGCACGTAGGCGGCGAACACCACGCCGCTGTGATACTGATAGCCGCGCAAATCCGCCAGGTCGATGCTGATCGGGTGTCGTGTCTCGCTCGACAGGCGCTCAAGATCTGCCAGCGCCGCGCGCAGCTCCGGGATGTCAGGCAGGGCGCGCCTCGCTTCCTTCAGCACGCCCGCGTCCCCGTAGAGTCGCGGCAGCGCCCGCAATGCCGCGCCAATGCCGGTCTCGAGCCCTGCGGTCATCGCCTCCAAAGCCGGAACATCCTTGGCCTCGAGCAGACCATGGAGGCCGGCTTCCATGTCGGCGGACACCTCGCCATGCCGGCACAGGGCGCGAAACACCCCGACGTGTCCGATGTCCAGGCGCACGCCCTTCACGCTGCAGTCTGCCAGGGCATCGAGCAGCAGCCGCTGGATCTCCAGGTCGCTCTCGATGCCGGCGTGGCCATAGATCTCGGCGCCGATCTGCAGGGGCTCGCGC
>VGIE01000080.1 GCA_016867955.1 Betaproteobacteria bacterium | reverse complement strand
GAGGCAATGTCAGAGGGCGCATCGCCGGTCACATCCGACACGATCAGCGTGAGTACCGGCGCCTTGCTTGCCGCCGCCAGGCGCCCGCCGAGGATCCCCGACAGGTGCTTTCGCACGACATTGATATCCTGCACGGGTGCCCCGCAGCGCAACAGCGCCCGGTTGACGGCCTGCAGGTCGGCGAGACCCACGCCATCGGCCGGTAGGGTCAGCAGCGACGAGCCACCGCCCGACACGACAACGAGCAGCAGGTCGTCACGGCCAAGCCCGCGCACCAGCCTGAGCACCTCACGCGCGGCATGCACGCCCGCCTCGTCGGGTACCGGATGCCCGGCCTCGACTACCTTGATCCGGTTGGTCAGCAGTCCATGCTGGTAGCGCGTAAGCACCAGCCCGTCCAGCGCCGCGTGCGGCGGCCAATGCTGCTCGATCGCGAGCGCCATGGCCGCGGCTGCCTTGCCGGCGCCCACGACAAGCGTTCGGCCCCTGGGGGGCGATGGAAGGTGCGGCGGAACGATCCTGAGCGGATCGGCTGCCGACACGGCTGCATGAAAGCTCCCCAGCAGCAGCGCGCGCGCCTCGTGCAAGCCAGGCTTCAATGTGGCCACGGGAAACGGCTGCCAGCGTGCCCTGCGGGCTGTAGCGGTCGGCAGGTCATGCGCTCATACCCGCATCATCCGCAGGCTGGCGGCAAACAATGCGCTCCGCGGGTCGGCAAAGCGGTCGAGCACCGAGAAATGATGGTCACCCGGGCAGACGATGTCTTCGCGCAGGACCTCGCGCCAGCGCCTCGCGATCAGCTGGCTCTGGAAGTGGAAGCCCGTGTTCTCATCGGCGCCGAAGGCGGTGTAGAGCGGGGCATCCGTCGCCGGAGGCAGGAAGGCCGGGCTGACCTGCAGCGCGGACTCGGGGTCAAGCCGCACGTCGACGTTGATGCTTGGCGCCCTCGCCACGTCGCGAAGATCATAGAGGCCCGAAACGGAGAGAGCGGCCCGCACCACCTTGTCAGGCAGGTCGGTGGCGTAGGCGCGCCACAGGCAGGCGAGCAGCATCGCGGCCAGTTGCCCGCCCGCAGAGTGTCCCGCGACATGCAGTTGCCCGGCTGGCGCGCCGAAATGCCTGCCATTGCGATGCAACCAAGCCGCCGCCTGCACCATCTGCATGACGATGTCGCGCACCTGTACGGCCGGGCAGAGGGCGTACCCGGGTACCGCCACCGTGATGCCGGCGTCGGTGTACGGCGTGGCGATGAAGGAAAACTCGGCCTTGCCGAGGGCGCGCCAGTAACCACCGTGGATGAACATCAGCAGCGCCTTGCTGGACCCGCGCGCGCGGAAGATGTCCATGCGCTCCGTGGCCGCGTTCCCGTACGGGACGTCGAGGTATCCGTCGAGCTGAGCGCGAGCGCGAGCGGAACTGACACGCCAGCGCTCGATGAAGGCTGGTGCATCCGCCACCGTGAGGCGCGGGTTGTAGAGCAGGTCGTAGTCGGTCGTGTCTGCCGTCATCTGCTTTCCATGCGGGCGCCTGACAGCGCGGCTGCCAGATGCCCCGCCGCGGCAACGGGAAGCGGTCCCGCGCGCATTGCCAGACGCCCTTAGGCATCCTGATGGCGCCGATTATGCGCCAGCCCCTGTCGTCTGGTGGCCGCGCGTCTGCTCCTGCCCGCGGCCGGGTCAGCCGGATCGGCTCGGCCGCGTGGGGCGGCGGGTAAAATGCGCGCATGACGGACATCCGTGGGACAGCGCCGGCAGTGGCGGCTCGATTCGACGACTTCCGCGTTGCGGGCGGGGCGAGGGCGGGCCGTCGGGTCCATTGGGTCGTGGGGCCCTGCATTTCCATCCTGTGCCTGCTGGCGGCCTGCGCATCGTGGGCACAGCGTGCGGCCCCGGCCATGCCTGCGGACGCGGCCGAGGCGCAGCTGTTCGAGGCCATCGAGAGTGGCGATCTCAGGCGCGTCGAGGAACTCGGCAAGAGCGGCATCCATCTGTCGGCCCGCAATGCCGAGGGCGAGCCAGCACTGTTCGTCGCCGCCGACAAGGGCCAGCTCGAGGTGCTGCGCGCGCTGATTGCCGGTCGCGGCGATCCGCGCGGCCGCACGCGCAACGGTGAAACAGCGCTGCACGCGGCGGCGATGCAGGCCGATGCGGCGTTCGTCCGCAGTCTGCTGGACGCGGGGGCCGAACCGAATGCCCTGAACCTGGACGGCGAGACCGCCCTGTCCTGGGCCGCGATGACGGGCACGCTGCGGGCCGTCGAGGCCCTGCTCGAACGCGGCGCCGTGGTCAATGCCGCCGATGTGCGCGGCAACACGCCGCTGCACGGCTCGGCGGCGGCCGGCCATGCCGATGTCGTGGCCTTGCTGCTGTCAATGAAGGCGGACCCGCGCCGCAGGAACAACGATGGCCGCACCGCACTGGATCTGGCGCGCGAGCGCGGCGAACTCGATGTCGTCAAGCGGCTGGCACCCGTCACGCCGCCGTCATTTCAATGAATTGAAATATGAAAAACTGCGCCAGACCTGCCTTCGCGGGCGATTTCTATATCGAAATGGATATACGATGAGCTTGTTTCGTGACGTGCGTGGGCCAGTCGAGGGGCGTCAGGCGCGCAGTGCCGCGGCCGCCAAGGTCGCCCATGCCGCCAGCAGGCAGAGTCCGCCGACCGGCGTCACCGCACCCAGCACGCGCACGCCGCTCAGGGCCAGCGCGTACAGGCTGCCGGAAAACAGCAGCAGGCCGGCAATCATCAGCCACCCCGCCCATTTGATCAGGACCGACCCGGGCAGCATCTCGGCGACCAGGCCGATGGCCAGCAGGCCCAGCGCATGCCAGAAGTGATATTCGACCGCTGTGCGATAGATCGCCAGCAGGTCGGCAGGCAGACGCTCGCGCAGCGCATGCGCGCCAAAGGCGCCGAAGGCCACGGCCAGGAAGGCAGCGAAAGCGCTTGCGGCAAGAAAGAGCTTGGTGTCGGGATTCATGTGCGGTTCTTTCTCGATGGCGGCACGTCGGGGTGGCCCGGCGTGCGCGCCGCGCGTTGCCATGCGGCGGCAGGGTACAACGGGCGTGCGTATTGGACCATATCCGATTGCGAGCGTGCCATGCGGGCGTCGCGGGCCGGCAGTGGTGCCACGCGCACTCCCTTGCGGTGCCGCCCCGGTCAGGTGCCGAGGGGCCATGGCGGATAGCTCGGAGATCTTGGCCCTGCTGCTGCTCTGCGCGGCCGGCTGGTACTGGTACGACGGCTTGCGCGCCCGCGAGGCGGCCCTCAGGGCGGGGCGCACGGCGTGCGAGCGGGACCAGCTCCTGTTCCTGGACGAGACCGTGGTGCTCGAATCCGTGCGCTTCAAACGCGATACTGGCGGCAAGCTGCGTCTGCGCAGGCGCTATGCGTTCGAATTCAGCGCCCCGCTGCTGGCGGGCGGCGACAATCGCCGCGACGGCACGGTGCTGATGCTGAGCGACAGAGTAGAATCGCTCAGTCTGGCGCCGTTCCGGCTGCAATGAATCGCCTCCTTTGGCGCGATGAACACGCCGCTGGCCCTGACATCATCGTCCAAGTGAGTTCTGCTCCTCCCATCGCGTCGCAATCCGCCACTCGTCGCAACTATTCAACCGCATGGCCATACCCGCCAAGGAAACCCCGTCAACAATGAGCGCGCAACGCTGGGCAGAGGGGATGGTGGTTTCGCAGCGGCACTGGACCGACACCCTGCTGTCGTTGCAGGTGATGGCGGAAGTTGCGGAGTTCGAAGCCGGGCAATTCACCCGACTGTCGCTGGACATCGGCGGTGAAGTCATCACGCGGCCCTACTCGTTTGTCAATGCGCCCGGCGAGCGCCCGCTGGAGTTCTATTACGGCATTGTCCCGGGCGGACCGCTGAGTCCGGCCCTCGCGCGGCTCGCGGCCGGCGACCGGATCCTGGTTGCGACCGCACCTGCCGGGTTTCTGGTGCTCAGCGAGGTCCCCGATGCCGACACGCTGTGGCTGCTTGCAACGGGGACCGGAATCGGGCCGTTCCTCTCCATGCTCGGTACCGAGACTCCGTGGCGACGCTTTCGACGCGTGGTGCTGGTGCATGCCGCGCGCCTGGCGCGGGAACTGGCGTATCGCGACAAGCTCGCGGCGCTGGCGTCGCGGCACGGCGAGCGCCTGCGCGTCGTGCACATGCTGAGCCGGGAACCTGCGGCCGATGTATTGACAGGGCGAATTCCGCAGGCGATAGCCGATGGACGCCTCGAGCGGGCCGCAGGACTTGCGCTGGATGCCGCAGGCGCCCAGGTGCTCTTGTGCGGCAACCCGGGCATGGTCACCGAAACCACGGCAGTATTGAGGGCGCGCGGCATGCAGAAGCACCGCCGCCGCCAGCCGGGGCAGATCAGCGCCGAGAGCTACTGGTGAGTATGGCGCACAGGCACCTTGCGCGTGCTGCCATTGCGCTGGCGCTGGTCGTGGCGCTGGGCGGCTGCACGGCGGTGCGCATCGCCTACAACAACGCCGACACGCTGGTGCGCTACATGGCCTCCGATTACGTCGAACTGGAGCCGGCGCAGCAGGAAGAGTTCCGGGTCCGCCTCGCGCGATTCCACGACTGGCACCGCGCCAGCGAACTGCCGGCCTATGCCGCGCTGCTCACCGAGGTCGCGCGACGCGCTGCGGACGGTGTGGATGCGACGGAAGTCGCATGGGCGGCGGCGGAGCTGCGCGTGCGCTATCGCCACCTGGCCCGGCGCGCGGCGGCCGAGGCGGCGCCACTGCTGGCCGGGCTGTCGGCCGCGCAAATCGACGATGTCGAGCGCAAGCTGGCCGAAGGCAATGCTAAGTACGCGGCGGAACGCTACCTGGACGACCCGCGGCGGCGGCAGCGCCACGCCGCAAGGCAGATGCGCAAGCAGTTCAGCGACTGGCTGGGCAGCCTGTCGGTCGCCCAGGAGGATCGCATCGGTCGCTTCGTGCAGGCGCACGATGCCATTCTGTTGCTCCGCTACGAGGATCGCAAGCGGCGCCAGCGCGCGGGCATGAGACTGATCCGCGCCGGTGGCGAACCCGCAGCGCTGGCCGAGCTGTTGGCGGAGCCCGAGATCGGGCGCGCGCCGGAACTCGCGGCTGCCGCCGCCCGCCATGAAAGTGGTCTCACGCAACTGGTGGTGGAGATCGTCGCGGAGGCCAGCCCCGACCAGCGTGCGCATGCCCTGCGCCGTCTCGAGAGCTACGCGCGGGACTTCCAGGTGCTGGCCGGCCAGAAGGCCGTCGCCGCAGCGCCCTGAAGACCTGCGCGGCCCAATCCTCGAGGAAATCCGTGTCGAAGCGGCCCATCCTGGTCTACTCCCACGCCAACGGCTTCCCGGCGGGCTCCTATCGGAAGATGTTCGGTTACCTTGAGCCGGACTTCGACATCCGCTGCATCGAGCGGATCGGGCACGACCCGCGCTATCCGGTGACCGATGGCTGGCCGCACCTGGTCGCGCAGCTCACCGATTTCATCAAGGCTCAGTCCACCGGCCCGGTGTTCGCCGTGGGGCATTCGCTGGGTGGCTACCTGAGCTTTCTCGCCGCAGTCCAGGAGCCGGAGCTGTTTTCCGCGATCGTGCGGCTGGTTCGCCCCTTATCGGTTTCTGGACCGGCACCGCGTTCGGGATGGTGAAGCGCTTCGGCATGGCCGACCGCGTCACGCCGGCAGGGATCACGCGTGAACGCCGCCGGGAGTGGCCCACGCACGAGGCGGCGCGCGACTACTCTCTGACGCGCCGGGCATTCCGCCGCCTCGACCCCGATTGCGTTCGCGACTACGCGCGCGCCGGCACGATGGCGGCGCACGGCGGTGTGAGGCTGGCCTTCGATCCGGACGTCGAGTACCGCATCTACCGCAGCATTCCGCACGATCTGGCGGCCTATGCGCCGCGTCTTCGAGTGCCCGGGGGCTTTGTCGGCGGCCGCGGCTCTGAAGAAGTCCACCGCGTCGGCCTGCGCCTCACGCGCCGCCATTTCTGCGTCGAGATGGTCGATGGCGGCCACTTGTTCCCCCTCGAGCATCCCCAGGCCGCGGCAGGGGCCATCAAGGGCCTCTGGACGGAACTGCGCGATCACGGGCACGTGGTGCAGATGGCGGTCCCTGCGGGGCGCGTGCGCGGTCGCGGCACGGGGCGCTGAGATGAACGGGGAGGGGCGGGCGGGTACGCTCCGGCAGGGTGCCCAGGCGGCTCTGCCGATCGTCCTGGGCTATCTGTCCATCGGGTTTGCCGCGGGTGTCGTGCAGCGCGCCAGCGGCCTGTCGGTGGCGGAAGTGATGCTCATGTCGCTGCTGCTGTATGCCGGCTCGGCGCAGTTCGTCGTCGCGGGCTTGATCGCCGCGGCTTCGCACGCTCAACTGCCGGTCCTTGCGATCGTTGCGACGGTGTTCCTCGTCAACCTCCGCCATGTGCTGCTGTCGGCCGCATTGGCGCCGCATTTCACCAGCGTATCCGCCGGCCGCAATGCCTTGCTGGGTCTACAGCTCACCGACGAGACCTTCGTGGTTGCCTGGACCGCGCTTGTGCGCGGCGCGCTGCCCCAGCGGGGGCGCGCCGCATGGATGGCCGGTCTCAACCTGTCGGCCTACTTCAGCTGGGCGGCGGCCAATCTGGCCGGGGCGCTCGCGAGCGGGCTGGTGGCGGATGCCCGCGCCAGCGGATTCGACTTTGCGCTGCCGGCGATGTTCGCCGCGCTGCTGGTGTTGCAGTTCACCGCGCCGCAGTCAACGAGCCCGGAGGCGGCGGGACAGCAGGCGGCGCAGCGCGCGCGCATGCGCGGGATGCTCGTGGTGGCACTGATTGCGGCAGCGCTCGCGGTCGGCATCGCGCTCCTGATCCCCGGACAGTGGAACATCCTGCTCGCGACGCTGGTGGCCGCGACCCTCGCCCTCGTACTGGACAAGGCATGGACATCCGCCCGGACATCCTGATCATTATTATCGGATCAGCATTGGTTACCGCGATCCCTCGTATCGCTCCAATGGTATTGTTATCACGCATCGCGCTCCCGGCATGGCTGCGCGCATGGCTGGGTGCAGTGCCGGTGGCGATCCTGGCTGCGCTGCTGGCGAGTGAACTGCTGGTGCCGGGGGGGCGCATTGCAGGGCCGTCCGGATACCCGGCGTTGCTTGCCATCTTGCCGGTGCTGGTGATCACGGCCCTGACACGCAGCCTGATGGGCGCGGTGATCGCGGGAATGCTGACGATCTCCCTGCTGCGCGCGCTGTAGCGCGTTGAATCGCCTGAAGGCAGCTCGCGCAGGATCGAAAGCGCGAAGCCGCGTATTGGGTATGCCGGTGATGAGGACCCGGAAGTTCGCCGTCGGGTCGTGTGAAGCAGTGCGGAGGTAGTGGGCGCCGGGACTGCCTGCCACGCAAGGCGGCGGTTCCGGCGCGCCAGGGTTTTACTTGAGGTGCTTGCTGACCAGCTTGGTCATCTCGAACATCGAAACCTGCTTCTTGCCGCCGAAGACGTCTTTCAGTTTATCGTCGGCATTGATGTTGCGCCGGTTCTTGGTGTCCTGCAGCTTGTTCTTCTTGATGTAGGCCCAGATCTTCTTGGTGACTTCCGTGCGCGGCTGCGCGGCCGCGCCAATCAAGGCGGCGAGCGCTGCGCTGGGCGTCATGGGCTTCATGAACGCGGCGTTTGGTTTGCGCTTTGCTGCCTTCTTGACAACCTTCTTCTTGCTTGCGGCTTTTTTCTTTGTGGCCATTCGGTTCTCCCTCCAGGACGTTTTTGGGGACGGTGATTAAAACGAGCACGTTAGTGTGCTAGATGAGAATGCTTCAACGCAGACGCGTTGTCAATGGCAGAGCGGTTCTTTTGCCGTAATTTTCACTCTGCGTTCTGCATGTGCCGCGGGCGGCAATGCCTGCCCCGGACCGCGGTGGAACAAGGCTTGCGCCCTCGCTGACTGCGCCGCATGCGCATTCTCGGCGGCGCGCGCCGAGCGGTGGGGGCGCGTCGCGGCCAAGCGCCCGGGTGCCATGCCGGTCGTGTCCCTTCTATAACCGGCAGCATCGTCGCGAAGCGAACAGCCGCGGTCCGGAGCGCCGCCGGTCGCGTGTCCCGCCTCCGCATGTTCCGGAAAGAACCGGGAAAACAATGAGCCAGCCCGTACCCCGCATGCATGGCGCGGAGCGCAAGAGCCTGTTCGTGATGGCGCTCTGCCAGGCGCTGCTGCTGACCAACAATGCGACCGGCGTCGCACTGAACGGGCTGGCGGGCTATGCGCTGGCGAGCAACAAGGCGCTGGCGACGCTGCCTGTGACGTTCTGGGTGGTCGGGGCGGCACTTGCCGCTTTTCCCGCATCGATGCTGATGAAACGCCTTGGCCGGCGCGGTGGCTTCAGCGTCGGCACAGGCAG
>VGIE01000079.1 GCA_016867955.1 Betaproteobacteria bacterium | reverse complement strand
TCGGGCTCGCGGCCACGCAGGTGGATGTGCATTCGCAGGTTATCGTGATCGATGTCTCGGAAGAGCGTAATAATCTGATTACTTTGATTAATCCTGAAATCATTGACGCCCGGGGCGCACGCTTGTTCGAAGAAGGCTGTCTCTCCGTTCCCGGCATCTATGACCAAGTGGAACGTGCCGAGTGGATCAAGGTAGGGGCTTTCGGGCTTGATGGCAAGCCATTTGAAATCGAGGCGGAGGAATTGTTGGCGGTCTGCATCCAGCACGAAATGGATCACCTGCAGGGCAAGGTGTTCGTGGACTACCTTTCCCGTCTCAAACAGAGCCGCATCAAGGCGAAAATGCAGAAGCTGGACCGGGAGCCAGCCTGATCAGCGACACCGCGCGAATAGGCGGTATGGCTGCGGGGATGCCCAACCATACGAAGGGAAAAACACCCTCGTGCTCCCCCAAGTCGGGGCGCCTAACGGCAAATCTGTCAGGCGCCCCAAGACATCGCGTGATTTCGCCTGGAGCGTTCGACTGTGAAGCTGATTTTTGCAGGCACACCCGCATTCGCCGCGCAGGCGCTCGAGGCGTTGATCGCCGCCGGTCACATGGTGTGTTGTGCCCTCACAAAGCCGGACCGGCCGGCTGGTCGCAGGCTCCACGCACAGGCTTCGCCTGTCAAGCTGCTGGCGATTCGTCACGGCATTCGCGTTCTGCAACCCGCAAGCTTGAGGGATGCCGTCATACGGGACGAATTGCGCGCCATGGCCTCCGACGTGATGGTCGTCGCGGCATATGGGCTGATCCTCCCACAGGCAGTGCTGGATATCCCGAAGTCAGGGGCGCTCAATATCCACGCTTCCCTGCTGCCGCGCTGGCGCGGGGCCGCACCGATCCAGCGCGCGTTGCTCGCCGGCGATGCCGAGACCGGAATCACCATCATGCGCATGGACGCAGGGCTGGACACCGGCCCGATGCTGCTACGCGAATCCTGCGCGATTGGCACCGAAGATGATGCGGGGAGCCTGCGCGATCGATTGGCCAGGCTTGGTGCACGGCTAATCGTCACCGCGCTGGAGCGACTTCAGGAGGGTCACCTTGTCGAGCAGCCGCAGCCGCAGGACGGAGTGACCTATGCCCGCAAGATCGAAAAGGCAGAAGTACGCATCGACTGGCGATTGCCTGCGCCGGCGCTGTCACGGCTGGTTCGCGCCTTCAGTCCTTTACCAGGTGCCGTAACGATGTTGGACGGCCGGGAAATCAAGATCTGGCGGGTGCGTGAGTCAATGGCGGCGCCGGCCTCGCCGGGCTGCGGACTGCCCGGCGAGATTCGCGCCGTTTCGGACGAAACGGTCCGTGTTGCATGCGGCAGCGGCGAGCTGGACCTGATGGAATTGCAGCGTCCTGGGGGAAAGCGACTGCCAATTGCGGAGTTCCTGCGCGGATTCCCGCTGAGCAAGGGCGCGCGCTTTGATTCCTGAGTTTGTGGAATGCCCGGGAACTTGCCCTGTCTGCGGCGACTGCCGCTTGCCGCGAGCCTATAATCCGCCCTCCATTGCCCGCTGACATCATTTCGATGACCGTCGTTCGCTGATCGTGACCCATACACTCGCCGACTCCCTGGCCATTGCCGGCGTGGTGACTGGCCGTGTGCTCGCTGGAGGCAGCCTCACCGAAGCGATGGGCGAAGTGCGGGTCTCCGGCGCGCTTCGAGCTGCAGTGCAGGATCTGGCGTATTCGGCGCTGCGCGATTTCGGCCGCGGCGACGCGGCCCTTGGAAGGCTGGTGGTCAAGCGGCCAACCGCGTCGCTGCACGGGCTGCTGCTCGCCGCGCTTGCCGAACTGGGGCAAAGACCCCGCAATCCCTATGCCGTGGTCCATCAAGCCGTCGAGGCGGCAGCGCGCGTCGCCCCGCGCAATGCAGCCAAAGCGAAGGGTCTGGTCAACGCCGTGCTCAGGAACTTTCTTCGTCAGCAGGACGCGCTGACGGCGTCTTCGCAGGGCAGCGAGACCGGGCGCTATCGCCATCCCCAGTGGTGGATTGATCGCTTGCGCGCAGCATGGCCGCACGACTGGGAGGGCATGCTTGAAACGGCAAACTCGCCACCGCCGATGATCCTGCGCGTCAACGTTCGCTGCATGAATGGCAGCACCTATCTTGCGCTCCTGGCGGATGCGGGAATCAGCGCGGTGCTGCTCGAGCCCCAGACCCTCCGCCTAGAGCGCCCGCTTCCCGTTGATCGGTTGCCCGCTTTTTTCGATGGCGTGGTCTCCGTCCAGGACTGGGGCGCGCAACAGGCGGCGCAATATCTCGATGTGAAGGCGGGTATGCGGGTGCTGGACGCGTGCGCCGCGCCCGGCGGCAAGGCCGCGCACATCGCGGAGATAGCCGATTGCAAGCTCACAGCCACGGACGCGGACGAAAAGCGCCTCGAAAGGATCCGGGGAAACCTGCGCCGCCTCGGGCTGCATGCGAAGGTCCTGCACGACGATGCACTCAAGCCCGACGCCATGCTCGCCGGAGCGCCGTACGATCGCATTCTTGCTGACGTGCCCTGCTCGGCATCGGGGGTGGTGCGACGCCACCCTGACATCAAGTGGCTGCGTCGGGAATCCGATCTTCCCAGGTTCGCCGAGATCCAGCGCGAAATGCTGTCCTCGCTGTGGCGCCTGCTCGCACTGGGTGGTAAATTGCTGTACGCGACCTGTTCGGTGTTCCCGGAGGAAAACGAGCTTCAGATCGCGTCGTTTCTGCATGAGCACAGGGCTGCGGTGAGGCTGCCGCTTGCCGCCCCCCCCGGCAGTGCCTTGGCGGAATCCTGGCGCAACGGTGCACAATTCGTCCCGGGACCGCTCAATGACGGCTTCTTCTATGCGCTGCTAGAAAAACGACCCTGATGTCGCGCATGTTTCCCGCCCGTTTCAGTGCTTGGTTTGCCGCCGCCAGTATGACGCTGGCGATTTTTGCAACCAATTGCTGGGCCGGCATCGGAGTCAGGTACGCCGGACTCGAGGCGGTGGAAGACGGCTATGCCGTCAACGCGCAATTCGACGTTGAACTCACGCGCCCGCTCGAAGAGGCGCTCAACAACGGCGTCGCGCTGTACTTCGTGGTCGAGTTTGAACTGGTGCGACCACGCTGGTACTGGTTCGACGAACGCTCCGTGGCAAGCCGGCTGCAATACCGTCTGACCTACCACGCACTGTCCCGCCAGTACCGATTGTGGACGGGGACCCTGCACCAGCCGTTCGCCACGCTGCCGGAGGCGCTTCGCGTCCTTGGCCTGGTCAGGTCCTGGCAGGTGCTGGAGCGCGAGCGGGTCAGCAATGGCAGCACCTACCAGGCTGCGGTGCGCATGCAACTGGACACTGCGCAGCTTCCCAAACCCTTTCAATTGACCGCGATCACCAATCGGGACTGGACGCTCAGTTCGGAATGGAGGCGTTTTGCTTTCACGCCGGTCGCGCCGGTGGTCAACCACCGCCCCGACGGGGCGACGCAAAAGTGACTTACGTCCTCGTCATTTCGGCGGCCCTCGGAACCATCCTGCTGTCCCTGCTGGCGGCCGCGAGCGCGAACACCGCCCTTTTCGCCAAGCACTATCCGCTGCTGATCGCTCTGAACGGCGCGGTCGCGGTGGCCCTGCTTGGCCTGGTCATCTATCAGTTCGCCGTGCTGGTCCGCCAGCGCCGCGCCAAGGTATTCGGCTCCCTCCTGACGTTCAGGGTGCTGGTGATGTTCGCGGCGGTCGCCATCGTGCCGGGCGCCCTCGTCTATACGGTCTCAGTGCAGTTCCTAACCAAGAGCATCGAATCCTGGTTCGATGTTCGTGTCGACAAGGCGCTCGAGGGAGGCCTGAACCTGGGGCGGTCCGCCATCGATTCGCTGCTGTTGGACCTCACGAACAAGGCGCGCGCCATGGCGCTCGAACTGGTGGATATGTCAGACGGGCAGCGGCTGGGCTCCCTGAATCGACTGCGCGAACAATCCGGGGCCGAGGATGCGCTGCTGATTACGGCGAGCGGCAAGGTATTGGCCGCCGCAAGCCGTGACCTGGGCAAACTTTTGCCGCCCATCCCTTCCCAAAGCCTTCTGCGTCAGGCGCGCGGCAGCCGCGGCTACGTGGCGATCGAACCCGATGGCGGCAAGGGGCTGATGCTGAGGGCGATCGTGGCCATCAACACGCTTTCCCTGGCGGACGAACCCCGCCTGTTGCAACTGATGCAGCCGGTGCCGCCGGGCCTGGCGGAAACGGCGGAAAGCGTCCAGTCCGTGTACCACGCCTACAAGGAACTGTCGCTGTCGCGCCAGGGCCTGAAGGAAATTTACATCCTGACGCTCACGCTGACCCTGCTGCTGACCCTGTTTGGCGCGCTCGCGCTGGCGTTCCTGCTGTCAAGGCGATTGTCGGCGCCGCTGGCCGTCCTCGCCGAGGGAACACAGACCGTTGCGCGCGGAGACTTCAGCGCCCGCGTTCCTGTGACCAGTCGCGACGAGCTGGGCATCCTCACCCAATCCTTCAACAGCATGACCGGGCAGCTCGACGAAGCGCGCCGGGCAACCGAACTCAGCCGGGCACAATTGGAGACGGCCAAAGCCTATCTAGAAAACATCCTCTCGAACCTGTCCGCGGGTGTCCTGGTGTTCGACAGCGCGCTGCGGCTGGACATCGCGAACCGGGGCGCGGCCGAGATCCTTCGCGGTGACCTGGCGGAGCTGCGCGGCCAGCCCCTGTCGGCATGGCCGCGCTTTGGCGCCATCGCCAGCCTGATTGCCGCCAGCTTCCGCGGCAGTGGGGGCGCCACTTGGCAACACCAGCTCGAGCTGGCCGAAACCGCGTCGGTGCTGCTGCTGCGCGGCTCGCCGCTGCCCGAGGCCAGCGGTGGCGGTTTTGTCGTGGTGTTCGACGACATTACCCAGCTCGTGGCGGCTCAACGTGCGACAGCGTGGGGCGAAGTGGCGCGGCGGCTTGCACATGAAATCAAGAATCCCTTGACCCCGATCCAGCTGTCAGCAGAACAGCTGCAGGCCAAGCTCGCGAATACAATATCTTCCCGGGACGCAGAGATCCTCGATCGCGCCGTCGGGACCATCGTCGCCCAGGTGACCGCGATGAAGAACATGGTCGATGATTTTCGTGAATATGCGCGTACGCCGGCGCCGCAGCTCAAGGCACTGGATCTGAATGCCCTGATCCGCGACGTGCTTGCGCTGTACGAGAACCCCGTCGCCGCCTTGCTGGTGCGCCTGGCACCGGCGCTGCCGATGGTGAGTGGCGACCCGACGCAGCTGCGCCAGGTCATCCACAACCTCCTGCAGAATGCTCAGGACGCCCTGTCAGGCATCGCGGATCCGCGTGTGGAGGTCACCACGGAGCTACATGACGGCCAGGTCATGCTGAAGATCGCCGACAACGGGGGCGGGTTCCCTGATTCGATCATGCAGCGTGCCTTCGAGCCCTACGTGACGACGAAGCCCAAGGGCACCGGTCTCGGGCTCGCCATAGTCAAGAAGATCATCGACGAACACCACGGCAGCATCGCACTAGAGAACCACTACAATCAAGGCGCAGCAGTACGGATATCGCTGCCGCTCGCCGCCTGAAGCAGCCAACGCATTCATCCTGAAACGATATGGCCCACATACTTGTAGTCGACGACGAAATCGGCATTCGCGAGCTTCTCTCGGAGATCCTGGCGGATGACGGTCATGTAGTGCAGCTCGCGGAAAGCGCAACCAGCGCCAGGGCTGCGCGCAACCGCTCGCGGCCCGACCTCGTGCTGCTCGACATCTGGATGCCCGATGCGGACGGGCTTACCCTGCTGAAGGAATGGGCCTCGGGAGGTCTCCTGAACATGCCGGTGATCATGATGTCCGGCCATGCCACGATCGATACGGCGGTCGAGGCAACGCGGATCGGTGCGATGGACTTCCTCGAGAAGCCGATCGCGCTGCAAAAACTTCTGGCTACGGTCAAGCGCGCCCTGGGCCAGTCTGAGCAGCGGGACAATCGACCGGGCGGCGCCCTGCACACGCTCAGCATTGCATCGCTGGCGGCACCGCGTTCTGCCGCGCTGACGACGCTGAACAAGCGTCTGCTCCAGGCCGCGGCAACGAGCGTCGGATCGGTTCTCCTGCGCGGCGAACGCGGCGCGATGCCGGAGTTCTATGCACGCGCATTCCATCAGGCGGCGAGTCCCTGGGTCAACGCGACTCAGGCGCTGTCCGATGGCGCATCCGATGTCCTCCCGCAGGCCGCGGGCGGCATTCTCTTCATTGAGGACCTCGCGCAACTGTCCGCAAACCAGCGCAGGCACCTCGCTTTCCTGGTGCCGCGCGCCATGCGCGCCAAGGTCAGGCTGATGAGCTTCAGTTCCGAAGGCCCGCAGGCGCTCACCGAGACACTGGGGTATGAGCCGTCCTTGCTCGGCTTGCTCGGCGAGCTGACGCTGGCCATACCGCCGCTGCGCGACCAGGCCGAAGACATCCCGGCGATTGCGCAAGCCATGCTGCGTCAGCTTGTGGATAGCGGGTTCTGCGGATCCAGGCGTTTCGCGCCCGAGGCGCTGGAGGCCCTGCAGTCCCATCCATGGCCAGGCAACTTGGAAGAGCTCGCCGCCGCGGTACGCACGCTGGCCGCCACCTCGCTCGGCGAGCAGATCGATGCCGGTGATGTCGCCGGCGTCGTCCGCCTGGATGAGGCGAGATCGCCCACAGTCCCGGCGGTAATGCTGGATCTGCCGCTGCGGGAAGCCCGCGAGGCGTTCGAGCGCATCTACTTCGAGCATCATCTCGCCCTGGAAGACGGCTCAATCTCACGGGTCGCGGAGCGCAGCGGGCTGGAGCGAACGCATCTGTACCGCAAGCTCAAGGCACTCGGCATTTCCACTAATCGCAGGGACAATGACGCATGAACGGAAATCGCCAAGGGCAGCCGGTCCGCGCTGCTGACGCACTGACGGGGGAACCGTAACTTGAAGATCGTCATACTTGGCGCGGGGCGCGTGGGCGCCTCGCTTGCCGAAAGCCTGGTGTCCGAGCAGAACGACATAACCATCGTCGACATCGACGAATCGCGCCTGCGCATGCTGCAGGACCGGCTGGACCTGAGGATCGTGGCCGGAAGCGCGTCGCATCCAAGCGTGCTGGTCGACGCGGGAATCGAGGACGCCGACATGCTTATTGCGGTGACGCAGAGCGACGAGACCAACCTGGTGGCCTGCAAGCTGGCCGCGCACCTGTTCAACGTGCCGATGCGCATCGCGCGCCTCCGGGCGACCGAGTACCTTGCCAACGAACGCATTCTCGGGCCCGAAGGGTTTGCGGTGGACCTGTACATCTGCCCGGAACAGATTCTCACCGACTATATCGTCAAACTGATCGAGTTCCCGGAAGCCCTGCAGGTGCTCGAATTTGCCGACGGCAAGGTAAGCCTGGTCGCAGTACGGGCCTTCGACGACGGCCCGCTGGTGGGGCGGCAATTGAAGGACCTCAGGAGGCACCTGCCCAATGCGGACGTGCGGGTGGCCGCCATCTTCCGCAACGACCGCGCCATCGTCCCCGATGGCGACACCGTCGTGCAGGCCGGCGACGAGGTGTTCTGCCTGGCGGCGACACGCAACATACGCGACGCCATGCGGGAATTGCGCAGGATGGACAAGCCCGTGCGCAGGGTTATGATCGCGGGCGGCGGCAACATCGGGCTGCGGCTGGCGCAGGCACTGGAGCGCAGTTACGTCGTCAAGATCATCGACCACAACAAGCGCCGCTGCGAGGTGCTGGCAGCGAAACTGCAGGAAACCCTGGTGCTGCAGGGCGATGGCACCGACGAGGACCTGCTTGGGTCCGAAAACGTGTCTGAAATGGACATTTTCATTGCTGTGACCAACGATGACGAGAACAACATCATGTCCTGCCTCCTGGCCAAGCGCATGGGGGCACGGAGGGTCGTAGCTCTGATCAACCGGCGGAGCTACGTTGAGTTGCTGGAATCCGGCCGCATCGATATTGCGGTATCACCTTCGCAGGCGACGTTGGGCACGCTGTTGACGCATGTCCGGCGGGGCGACGTAGCGCGCGTGCACAGCCTCAGGCGCGGTGCGGCCGAAGCGCTGGAGGCGGTGGTCCATGGAGATACCGAGTCGTGCAAGCTCGTTGATCGCAGCGTTGAGAGAATCGACTTGCCAGCGGGGACCACGATCGGCGCCCTGGTGCGGGGCGAGGAGGTGATCATGGCGCATCACGACACCAAGATCCAGACCGGAGACCATGTGATCGTCTTTGTCACGGACAAGAAGATGCTGCCGAAGGTCGAAAAGCTCTTTCAGGTTGGCGTTGGTTTCCTGTGAGGCGACCGTGGCATCGAACAACGACCGCCCTCCCCCGCCAGTGGGCGTGAAGGCGGGTGCAGTCACGTTTATGAAACCT
>VGIE01000078.1 GCA_016867955.1 Betaproteobacteria bacterium | reverse complement strand
AGCGTCTCCAGAAATCTCTTCAGGTCAACGGGCAGCGGACGCTCGAAAGCAACCGTCTCTCCGCCGACCGGATGCCGAAACCTGAGTTCCGCGGCATGCAGGAACATCCGGCGCAGCCCCTGCTTCGCCAGGATTCGATTGCGCTCGAAGATGCCGTACTTCTCGTCTCCGGCGATCGGGAATCCCAAGTGTGCAAGGTGAACTCGAATCTGGTGTGTCCGGCCCGTCCGCAATCGCGCCGAAAGCAAGGTGAATCCCTCAAACTTTCTCTCGGGGGCAAACTCAGTGACTGCTTCTGAGCCTTCCAACCTATCCACGCTCACCCGTCGCTCACCCGTAGGGTTCAAATACTTACGCAGCGGAAGGGAGACGACCCTCGCCCCGCCTTCCCAAGCGCCGAGCACGAGCGCAATGTAGCGCTTGAAGACTGCGCCCGAGCGCATCTGCTCGTGAAGCTCAGCAAGGGCTGACCGCTTCTTCGCAAGCAGCAGGAGCCCGGAGGTATCCCTGTCCAGCCGATGCACCAGCTCCAGAAAACGGACCTCGGGCCGTGAGGCCCGCAGGCTCTCGATTATCCCGTTGCTGATCCCGCTGCCCCCGTGCACTGCCACCCCGGCGGGTTTGTCGATAACCAGTATTGCATCATCCTGGAATGCAACCGGGAACTCCATGGGCCGGGTACGAGCCTGGATCTGGGCCTGCGATACGGCTGCCAGCCGGATCGGCGGGATGCGCATGCGGTCTGCCTCCCTCAGGCGGTAGGTGGCCGCCACGCGCCTGCTGTTGACCCGGACTTCTCCGCTTCTCAGGATGCGATAGATATGGCTCCGTGGGACGCCTTTGCAGACACGGAGCAGATAGTTGTCAATACGCTGGCCAGCCTCCTCCTCTGTAACCAGAACAGCAGACACATTGTTTAAATCCTTCATTTTCCTTATAATCTTCTTTACCGTCGTCGTTGCGGGACAACTGGTCATGGCGTATTCGATGTAACAGTCGGATGGCGTGACGGTCACACTGTCCCCCGGCCAAAGCGCGGTAATTCGCCGGAATTTGACCGGCGTGCCGCAAGAGGACCCGAGGCGGAAAACTGGCTGGTCTAATCGACCATTGATGTTACTTTAAACAGCGCGCCAAAAGCATCGGCAAACATTCCGCAGGTGTCCGAATTTGCGCAGATTGCGACCGGACAACCGCTTATAAAAACCGATATGACGAACCCAATCCATCCCGTTTCCGTGACCACTGCGAAAATGTGATCGACGCCTTAATGAGACAAGGCTGCAGGTTTGTACCCGTGCGCGCGGGAGAACAAGATAATGAAGCGCATGCTTTTCAATGCAACGCAGGCCGAGGAACTCCGCGTTGCCATTGTTGATGGTCAAAAGCTTATCGACCTAGACATTGAATCGGCCTCCAAGGAACAGCGCAAGAGCAACATCTACAAAGGTGTCATCACCCGAATAGAGCCCAGCCTCGAGGCCGCATTCGTCGACTACGGCACCGAGCGACATGGGTTTCTCCCGTTCAGGGAAGTAGCCCGCGCGTTCTTCAAGCCCGGCGTTGATGTCGGCCGCGCTCGTATTCAGGACGCCTTGCACGAGGGCCAGGAGCTGATCGTCCAGATTGAGAAGGACGAGCGCGGCAACAAGGGCGCGGCTCTTACGACGTTCATCAGCCTTGCTGGCCGCTACCTTGTCCTCATGCCCAACGATCCGCGCGGTGGCGGCGTTTCGCGTCGCGTCGAAGGCGAGGATCGCAACGAATTGCGTGACCTCATGGACAAGCTCCCCATCGAGCAGGGAATGAGCATCATCGGGCGTACCGCCGGCATCGGGCGCTCATACGAAGAATTGCAGTGGGACCTGAACTACCTGCTCCAGCTTTGGCATGCCATTGAAGAGGCCGCGAATTCCCAGAAAGGCGCCTTCCTGATCTACCAGGAAGGCAGCCTGGTCATCCGAGCAATACGAGACTACTTTCACGCCGAGATCGGCGAGATCCTAATCGACACCGACGCCATTTTCGAGCAGGCGCAGGTCTTCATGGCGCATGTCATGCCCGACAACGTCGGCCGGGTCAAGCGCTACCAGGATGATGTGCCGCTCTTCTCGCGCTTCCAGATCGAGCATCAGATCGAAACCGCCTATTCGCGGCAAGTCAGCCTGCCGTCGGGCGGCGCCATCGTCATCGACCATACCGAGGCACTGGTTTCGGTAGACGTCAACTCGGCGCGCGCAACGCGCGGCAGCGACATCGAGGAGACGGCGTTCCGGACGAACCTCGAGGCGGCTGACGAAATTGCACGCCAGTTACGCCTGCGTGACCTTGGCGGGCTGATCGTCATCGACTTCATCGACATGGAAAGCCAGCGCAACCAGCGCGAAGTCGAGAACCGCCTGCGAGACGCCCTCCACTATGACCGGGCGCGCGTGCAGATGGGCAAGATCTCGCGCTTCGGGTTGATGGAACTCTCGCGCCAGCGCCTGCGTCCGTCGCTGGGTGAAGGCAGCAACATCACCTGCCCGCGCTGCAACGGTACGGGGCATATCCGCGGCACCGAGTCCACCGCCCTGCATATCCTGCGCATCATCCTGGAGGAGGCGATGAAGGAGAACAGTGCCGCCGTTCACGCGCAGGTCCCCGTGGACGTGGCGACCTTTCTGCTAAACGAAAAACGCGCGGACATCCATGCCATCGAGGCCCGCCTCAAGGTGAATGTCATCCTGATCCCCAATATTCACCTCGAGACACCGAACTACCAGGTCGAGCGCCGTCGTCACGATGACCTCAACCAGGAGGGGGCGCTTCCGGCATCCTACGAACTGGTCGCCATTCCGGCCGAGAGGGAGTCTGACCAGACCTCCTCCGCGAACATCAGGCCGCAGCGCGCCCAGGCCGCGGTACAGAACTTCGTCCCGGGTCAACCCGCCCCCATGCCAGCAGCCCCGGCAACCGCGGTCCCAAACGCGATTGCCGCCGTGCGACAGGCACCCGGTCGCGCAGGAATCTTCGGCAGGATCGTCGGCTGGTTCAAGCGCGATGCTCAGCCGGCAACCCCCGCCGAAGCCACGCCAGTGAGGCCCAAGCCCCACGAAGGCGCCCGTGACGGTCACCGGGATCGCACTGAGCGTTCGGAAGGCCGGGATTCCCGCGGCCGCCGCGATAGTCAGGAAGGCCGCCCGTGGCGCGATGGAAGACGTGCTGGACCACGCAGCGCCCAGCGCGAAGGTCACCGCGACGGTCAGGCAGAGGGCCAGCAGTCGCGCCTGAGCGAGCGTCCTCCGCGACCGGAACGGGGCCAGCGCAACGAGGCGCGCGGCGAGCGGACGGAACGCGGGCCACGCCCTGAACGCGGGCCGCGCCCGGAGCGCCAGCCAAGTGAAGCGCGGCCGGAAAATGCGGCGAACGCAGAGTCCGTTTTCAAGGCGGCTGCAATGAGCGCTGCCACTGAGGATGCCCGCGAGACGACACGAGCCGAAGGCAACGGAGCCAGTCAGCCCGAAGGAGAGCGTCGACGCCGGAGGCGCGGCGGTCGCGACCGCAATCGCGAGGGCAGAGAGCCGCGGGACGGGGCGCGCGTGCAGCAATCTGCCGATGTCCCGGCCGCAGACGCTGGCGCATTAGCGGCAATGGCCATGCCGCTGCCGACCGAACCGGCGGCCGAGCGCGAGGTGGAACAGCACGTCAGCCCCGTTGGTGCGAATCACACCGAACAGCCCGCACTGGCAGCCACCCCCGCCCCTGAGCAGCTTCAGGAACGGGCGGCGGCCGAGCCTGTCGCTGCGGTCGTGCCAGAGCCCGTAGAGGAGTCAGTCGTCATCTCCGAACAAGCCGCGCTAGGCCCGGTAACGGAAACCGTCGCGACTGCACCCGCAACAAATGTCGCGGCCGCCCCGGCCGCCGTTCCAATCGAGCAAGTGCTGCAGGACAGTGGGTTGGTCCTTGTGCAAACGCGCAAAGACGTGCAGGTCGAGACGGTGCCTGAGCTGGAATTCCGGCCGCCCAAGCGCGAGCGTCGCCCACCCCCGCCGGAGGTGCCGATGGTCCAGGTGCAAACGCGCAAGGACCAGGCGCCTTGACGCTTAGCGTCACCGTTCAAGGCGCCAACAGGAACCAACAAAGCCGCCCAACGGGCGGCTTTGTTCCTTGTACGCCCGAAAAGGCGGCCGTCGCTTGCCCGCATGCTTAATCCTGACAGATAGCATATTACGTCATTGCGGAATCTATCGTAGTCCAGTAATTACTGCCATCGGTATCGGCGATTTCCGTACCGTGAAACCGGCGCATTGGGCGGGACGCGAAAGCTATCGCAGCATGCGTGCGGAGACTGCGCAATGGCCCTCGCAAGCGTCCGCAGCAATCGCTTGCCCCGGTTCAATGCCTGCCGGCGACGCTAGCCGGACGGGCGCATCACCCAACCGGCTGCTCCCGAGGCAGCGCCTTCTCATCTTCAGGCAGTGCGCCAAAGAACAGGCGCTTGAGTTCGGCCAGCCGGTCCCGCGAATGTGCCGCCTTCTCGAACTCCAGATTGCGGGCAAACTCGATCATCTGCTTTTCCAGTTGCTTGATCTCCCGGCCCAGTTGCTTCTCCGACATCGCTTCGTAACGGATCTGCTCCTGCGCGGCCTTCAGCTGCTCGCGCACGTCCTGCGCGTTGTACACGCCATCGATCAAGTCCCGCACGTTCTTTACGATCCCCTTGGGGGTGATCTGGTGCACTCGGTTGAACGCCAGCTGCTTGTTGCGCCTCCGCTCCGTCTCGTCGATGGCGCGCTTCATCGAATCGGTGATCTGGTCGGCATACAGGATCGCTTTACCGTTCAGGTGCCTGGCCGCGCGTCCGATGGTTTGCACAAGTGAACGCTCGGATCGCAGGAATCCCTCCTTGTCTGCATCGAGTATTGCAACCAGTGAAACCTCGGGAATATCCAGGCCCTCGCGCAACAGATTGATGCCCACCAGCACATCGAACTCCCCGAGTCTCAGATCGCGAATGATCTCGACCCTTTCCACGGTTTCGATTTCCGAATGCAGGTAGCGCACCTTGGCGCCGTGCTCTCCAAGGTAATCGGTCAGCTCCTCGGCCATGCGCTTGGTCAGCGTCGTCACCAGGACACGCTCGCCGAGTGCCGTTCGCGCCGATATCTCGGACAGGAGGTCATCTACCTGGGTGGCCGCCGGCTTAACCTCAATCTGGGGGTCCACCAGCCCGGTTGGACGCACAACCTGCTCCACCACCTGCCCCGAATGTTGCCGCTCGTACTCGGCTGGCGTTGCGGACACGAATACTGTCTGGCGCATCAGGCGCTCGAATTCCGCGAACTTCAGTGGCCTGTTGTCGAGCGCAGATGGCAAACGGAAGCCGTAATCGACCAGGTTCTCCTTGCGAGACCGGTCCCCCTTGTACATGCCGCCCAGCTGGCCGATGGTGACGTGGCTCTCGTCGATGATCATCAAAGCGTCAGGCGGAAGATAGTCGATCAGCGTCGGCGGCGGCTCCCCGGCGTTCCGCCCGGAGAGATGCCGGGAGTAATTCTCGATGCCCTTGCAGAATCCGAGTTCAGCCAGCATCTCCAGATCGAAACGGGTGCGTTGCTCGATGCGCTGCGCCTCGACCAGCTTGCCGGCCTGATGGAAGTGCTCGATCCGCTCGCGCAACTCCTGCTTGATGGCCTCGACGGCGCGCAGCGTCGTTTCCCTCGGCGTCACGTAGTGGCTGGACGGATACACCGTGAAACGGGGCACGGCATGATGACTCTGCCCGGTGAGTGGGTCGAACATCGACAGATTGTCGACCTCGTCGTCGAACAGTTCGATGCGCAGCGCGGTTTCCGAATTCTCGGCCGGAAACACATCGAGAACATCACCCCTCACCCGAAACGAGCCCCGCTTGAAATCGAGCTCATTGCGCTCGTACTGCATCGCTGCAAGGCGCGCGATGATGTCCCGCTGCGAATACCGCTCCCCCCTGCGCAAGTGCAGAATCATGCCGTGATAGTCCACCGGGTCGCCAATCCCGTAGATGCACGAAACGGTTCCGACAATCACGGTGTCCTTGCGCTCCAACAGTGACTTTGTCGCCGACAGCCGCATCTGCTCGATGTGCTCATTGATGGCGGAGTCCTTTTCGATGAAGAGGTCACGCGAGGGCACGTACGCTTCTGGCTGGTAGTAATCGTAGTAGGAAACAAAGTACTCCACCGCGTTCTGCGGGAAGAACTCGCGCATTTCCGCGTAGAGCTGCGCTGCGAGCGTCTTGTTCGGCGCAAGCACCAGCGCCGGCCGCCCAAGCCGGGCGATGACATTGGCCATGGTGAAGGTCTTGCCGGATCCGGTTACGCCGAGCAGCGTCTGATAGGCCAGGCCATCTCCGAATCCCTCGACCAGACGCGCGATCGCCTCTGGCTGGTCACCGGCCGGATCGAACGGCAGATTCAGAACGAAGGGGCTGTTGGGAAAGGTGGCTTGCACGGGTACGGTAGAATGACTGCATTCGCAACCGATCAGTCTATCACCATGACCGCACACCGCCCCTCATCCCTGCTGCAGGCCGTGGAACTCGCGCCCCGCGACCCGATCCTCGGTCTCACCGAGGCCTATAACGCAGACAAGAACCCGAACAAGGTCAACCTCGGCGTTGGCATTTACCATGACGCCGCGGGCAAAGTTCCCCTGCTCGAATGCGTCAGGCGTGCAGAGCGCCAGATGGCAGACAACCTGCCGCCGCGCGGCTATTTGCCGATCGACGGAATCGCCGCTTATGACAAGGCCGTTCGGGAACTGGTATTCGGAGCAGACGTCGCTGCGGTCCGCGAGAGCCGGATCGTGACGGTACAGGCCTTGGGCGGCACCGGTGGCCTCAAGATCGGCGCTGATTTTCTGCGCAGAGCAGCCCCGGATGCCCAAGTCTGGATCAGCGATCCCAGCTGGGAGAATCACCGGGCGTTGTTCGAGGGCGCGGGATTCAAGGTAAACCACTATCCATATTACGACCCGGCCACGCACGGGCTGGATTTTCAGGCAATGCTCGCGGCCATGAACGGGCTGCGTGAGGGATCGATCGTGGTGCTGCACGCCTGCTGCCACAACCCCACCGGCGTGGATCTGTCCCCCGAGCAATGGACCCGGGTGATCGAAGTCGTGCGGACGCGCGCGCTCGTGCCTTTCCTTGACCTTGCCTACCAGGGTTTCGGCGACGGACTTGATGTCGATGCCGACGCGGCTCGGCGCTTCGCCGGTAGCGGCGGCCCGGTGTTCGTCTCCAATTCGTTCTCCAAGTCCTTTTCGCTCTATGGCGAGCGCGTCGGCGCGCTGTCGGTCGTGACCGACAGCGCCGATGAAGCGGCGCGGGTGCTGTCGCAGCTCAAGCGCACGATCCGGGCCAGCTATTCGAATCCACCTACCCATGGCGGGCAGATCGTGACCGCCGTACTCAACTCTCCGGAGCTCCGCAAGATCTGGGAAGGTGAATTGGCGGAAATGCGCGATCGAATCAGGTCCATGCGACAGCATCTTGTCGCCAAGTTGCGTCAGCACGCGCCGGGAACGGATTTCAGCTTCGTCTCCCGGCAGCGCGGCATGTTCTCGTATTCCGGGCTGTCCCAAGCCGCCGTTCTGCGACTTCGTGAAGAGTTCGGTATCTATGCCGTCGACACAGGCCGGATATGTGTCGCCGCGCTGAACGACAGGAACATTGATTACGTCGCGCGTGCGGTTGCGGCCGTCCTGCGCTAGGCTCGGGGGTACAGTTCGGAGCGACGCCCTTATCTTTGTCGGGATTGATGAACGTGCCGACTTTCGTCAGAGCGAAACTACCTCCGGTGATGGGACGGGTACTTGAGTTGCGGTATAATTTCATCCGCATTTCATTCCCTGATAGCTCAGTTGGTAGAGCGACGGACTGTTAATCCGCAGGTCCCAGGTTCGAGCCCTGGTCGGGGAGCCAAATGATTCAAGCAGATAGCCCAGCCCACAAGGTTGCGCTTTTTGTTGCCTGTGTAATTCCTGTGTAATCGCGCCGGAAATTACGATGCCTTCGTATCTTTGGACTTGTAGCGCTCTTGCAGCTTGTCCATCGCGCTCTGAATGTGTGCGCCGTTCTGGTGGCTGTAGCGCTCGACCATGCTCAGGTTCTTGTGGCCGCTGATGCGCTTCACGGTGGGCAGATCGACGCCGGCCTGCACCAGATGCGTGATGGCGGTGTGGCGCAGCGTGTGCCGCACGACTTGGGTGACATCGAGACCGGCGGCGAGCACGCAGCGACGAAATGGCTTGTCGAGATTGACGGTGCGGCCTTCTTTTGCGCCGGCTGAGGGAAAGAGCCACGGCGTGCCCGGCTGCAGGGTGGCATGAATTGCAAAAACTCCTGCCCCAGGAGGTGAACCAGCGATTGAACCTGCATTAGCTCTACGCTAGACTTAAGACTCTCACTGCAACTG
>VGIE01000077.1 GCA_016867955.1 Betaproteobacteria bacterium | reverse complement strand
GGTCGGATCGAACGGAAGTTTCTCCATCTTCATGCCGCGCTGGGCGAGATCCGCGCGCGCGGCCTCCACCATGCGCTCGACTTCCATGGCGACGAGTGACTTCGGCACTTCAATCGACGTCGTCTCGATCAGCACCTGCATCGCCTTCTGCTTCACGTCATCATCGACGCGCTTCTTCACCTCGCGCTCGACATTGGCGCGCACATCGGCCCGCATCTTTTCGAGGTCTCCGTCCGCCACGCCCAGCGATTTGGCGAACTCGGCATCCAGTGCCGGAAGCAGCGGCTCCTCGACCTTACGGACGGTCGCCTCGAACACCGCCTTCTTGCCAGACACCTCCTTGGCACCGTAGTTCTCGGGGAAGTTCACCTCGAACGTGCGCGATTCGCCCGGCGCCGCAGCCGCCAGCCCCTTTTCGAACTCCGGCAGCATGCGCCCCCCGCCCAGCACCACCGGCACGTCCGTGCCCTTGCCACCGGCGAATTCGACGCCGTCGATCCTGCCGATGAAGTCGACCTTTAGCTGGTCACCGTCCCTGGCGGCCCGGCTCACCGTGACCCAGGTGGCACGCTGCTTGCGCAGCACTTCGATGGTATTGTCGACATCCGCATCGGATACCTTTAGCGCGTTGCGCTCGATCCTCGCCTTCGACACGTCTCCCAGCTGGAACTCCGGATAGACCTCGAACGTGGCGCTGAACGCGATGGTGCTTTCATCCTGGCCCTCGGTCTTCGGCTCGATGCGCGGGTATCCGGCCACGCGGATCTTCTGTTCCGTCACCACGTCAGTGAAGGCCTTCTGGACCGCATTGCCAAGCACCTCCGAGCGTACCTGGGGGCCGTACTGCTGCTCGATGAGCTTGTAGGGCACCTTGCCCGGACGGAAGCCGGCCATTTTCACGGTCCGCGACAGGCGCTTCAGGCGCTCGGCGATCTCCTTGTTGACGTCATCGGCGGGCACTGCCATCGTGAGACGCCGCTCGAGCGTGCTCAAAGTTTCCAGATTCGTTTGCATTGCTGATCCTGAGTTGAGCTACCGATGAAGAGACGTGGTGCGAAGGAAGGGACTCGAACCCCCACGCCGTGAGGCGCTGGAACCTAAATCCAGTGCGTCTACCAATTCCGCCACCTTCGCCGCAAGTTTCGCCGCCGCGTTCGATGTTGCATGCGCATTTCCGCGTCGCGGCCCCGCCGGCCTGCCGGTGGCGGAAGTCACCGGCGGGAGTTGCCAACCCGCTGCTGCAATCGCGGCCGCGGCATCGGAAAACCAATGCCAATTCTATCCCAAAGGCCCCTATACTGTAAGCCCGCGGATTTTAAAAACCCTTGAAAAACACGGGCTTTTCAGAACTTGCCGACTCCCAGCCAGAGCGTAGGCCACTACGAGAATTTCCCGGTCGCCTCGATCCTCCTGCCGGCCCGCCTGCGCCGTCCCGTGGCCGCCGTTTACCGGTTTGCCCGCAGCGCCGATGACTTTGCGGATGAAGGCGACCTGCAGCCCGGGCAGCGCCTCGCGCTGCTTGATGCCTATCGCGAAGAACTTCACCGCCTGCAAATCGGCGAACCGACGCTGAATCCGCTATTTCGGGAACTGGGCGAGATCATGTTGGCGTGGGAATTGCCGTTTGCACCATTTTTCGACCTGCTCGACGCCTTCTCGCAGGACGTCACCAAGTCGCGCTACGCCGACTTCGCCGAAGTGCTTGATTATTCGCGGCGATCAGCCGACCCGGTCGGCCGCCTGATGCTGCAGCTCTACGGCGCGCTCGAGGACGGGCGGCGCGAGCAGCGCCTCGCCTGGTCGGATGCCACCTGCTCGGCGCTGCAGCTCATCAATTTCTGGCAGGACGTGGCCATCGACTATCGCAAGGACCGCATCTACCTGCCACAGGACGACATGGCGCGCTTCGGCGTCGACGAGGCGCAGATCGGACGGGGCGATACCGGCGGCGGATGGCAGGCGCTCATGGCCTTCCAGGTCCGTCGCGCGCGGCGGCTGCTGCTGTCCGGCGCCCCGCTGGCGACGGAACTCGGCGGGCGCATCGGTCTTGAACTGCGCATGATCGTGCAAGGCGGCGCGCGCATTCTCGACAAGCTCGACGCCGTGCAGGGCGACGTATTCCGCCTGCGGCCGGTGCTGGGCGGTGCGGACTGGCTGCTGATGCTGTGGCGCGCCGCATGGATGGGACGGGCCTGAACATGACCCCCGACGAGTACTGCCAGAACAAGTCTGCGCAAAGCGGCTCGAGCTTCTACTACTCCTTCCTGTTCCTGCCGAAGGAGCGCCGCCGCGCCATCACCGCGCTGTATGCCTTCTGCCGCGAAGTGGACGATGCCGTGGACGAGCCCGAAGAGGCTTCGGTGGCACAGGCCAAGCTGGCCTGGTGGCGCAACGAGGTCGCGCAACTCTATGCCGGTCGGCCGCAGCACCCGGTGACGCGCGCACTGGAACCGCTCGTCGTGCCGTTCAACATCGACCGCGCCCGGCTCGAGGACATCATGGACGGCATGGAGATGGACCTCCTGCAGAGCCGCCACCGCGTCGCCAGCGTAGTCGGCATCCTCGCCGCGGGAATCTTCGGTTACAGGAACCCGCAGACGCTGGACTACGCCGCGAAGCTTGGCCTCGCGTTTCAGCTCACCAACATCATCCGCGACGTCGGCGAGGATGCGCGCAAGAACCGCATCTACCTGCCAATGGACGAACTCAAGCAGTTCGAGGTCACCGCCGCCGACATCCTCAACGCCCGCCAGACCGAGAACTTCGCGAAGCTGATGGCGTTCCAGGGCGAACGCGCGCAGCGCTGCTACGACGAGGCGCTGGCGCTGCTGCCCCCCGAGGACCGCAGGGACCAGCGCACCGGGCTGATCATGGCGGCCATCTATCGCACGCTGCTCGATGAGATCGCCGCCGACGGCTACCAGGTGCTCAGGCAGCGCACCGCCCTGCCGCCGCTGCGCAAGCTCTGGCTCGCCTGGAAGACCTGGGTCAGCACCTGAACCGACCCGAGATTCGGCAAGAGACTGATCATATTCATCCCGCTGATATCCGAGGGATGGACAAAACTCATGAGAATTGATAACAACTCCAAGCACCATGTCGGCATCGTCGGCGCCGGCTGGGCCGGGCTCGCCGCCGCCGTGGCGCTGACGCGAGAGGGCATCCCGGTCACCGTCTTCGAGGCCTCGCGCCACCTCGGCGGTCGCGCGCGACGCGTCAGCCTGAACGAGGGCGACGACGAGATCCCGCTCGACAACGGCCAGCACATTCTCATCGGCGCCTACCAGGCCACGCTAAGGATGATGCGGGCGGTCGGCGCCGCGCCCGGCCACCTGCTGTCGCGCATCCCGCTCGAACTCAGGTACACCGACGGCTTCCACCTGCGCGCGCCGCTGCTGCCCTATCCGCTCAACCTCGCCGTGGCCCTGCTCGCCGCCTACGGTCTGCGCCTGGGCAGCGGCATGGCAGCGCTGCGCTTGATGCGCGCCCTGCAGGCGAGGGATTTCCGCATCGCCCCTGATCGCAGCGTGTCGCAACTCCTTGCCGAGCACGCCCAGGACGCCGTGCTCTGCCGGCATCTCTGGGAGCCGCTCTGCGTCTCCGCGCTCAACACGCCTCCCGCCCGCGCCTCGGCACAGGTATTCGCCAACGTGCTGCGCGATGGCCTGACCGGGGCGCGGCACAACAGCGACCTGCTCGTGCCGCGCACGGATCTCGGCGCCCTGTTCCCGGACCCGGCCGCCCGGTTCATCACCGCGCATGGCGGGAGCATCCACAGCGGCACGCCGGTGCGCAGCATCAGCCGCCACGACGGGGGCTTCCGCATCGACGGGCGCCCGGAACACCATTCGCACACCATCGTCGCCGTCGCCCCGCAGCACGCGGCGGCACTGCTCGCGCCGCTCGAAGCGGCGTGCCCGGCGCTGGCGGCCACGCGCCAGGCCATCGAGCGCATCGACTACGAGCCCATCGTCACCTGTTACCTGCAGTACGCCCCTGGGGTCACCACCTGGCAGCCCATGCTCGGCTTTACCGATGGCATCGTGCAATGGGCCTTCGACCGCGGCCACATCCTCACGCCCGACCCCTATCGCAAGCCCGACACCCTCAGCTCCGGCCTCATTGCTGCGGTCATCAGCGCGTCGGGCAGCCACGAGGACATGGACAATGACGCGCTTGCCGCGCAGGTGCACGAGGAAATCCGCGGCGCGCTGTGGGCGCGCAAGGGCGTGAACCTCGCGCCACGCTGGACGCGCGTCATCCGCGAGAAACGCGCGACGTTTTCCTGCACGCCGGGCCTGCAGCGTCCCGTCGGTGTCACGCCGCTTGCAGGGTTGCTGCTCGCGGGGGACTATGTGGCGAGCGACCACCCGGGAACGCTGGAGGCCGCCGTGAGGAGCGGCGTCGCAGCGGCGGCAAGGATCACGACCGCCTGAACATGGCTACGCCTGGAGCACCGTATCGGCCGCCTGCTCGATGGAAGTGCCTCTGAAAAACTCCCGGTTCATGTGGCCGTGCAGCTTCACCGCATTCGTGAAGGTGAATTCCCTGAAGTTGTCCTCGTTGATGAGCCCGTGTTCGACCATCTCCCAGGCTTCCTCGAGCACCTCGGTCGGATCCGGCACGTCGAAATGCGATATGTCCGAGCCCAACATGGGCTTGAGTCGCGTGCCGGTCCTTTCGTTGAAGGCCAGCGAGACCACCGGGTCGTCCGCTTCGCATCCGAAATAGAACGGTTCGGCGAACAGTCGGCGGATGTCGTCTCGGCTGCCGATCTTGACGTGCATGAACTCGTCGGAATCGAGATCCCGCGCCTCCAGTTCCTCGGCCGACATGTCGGTAAGCAGCACGTCCATATTGCGGGCCAGCGCATCGTCGATGTGCTTCTGGAACAGCGGGTCATTGCCGGCGTGCTTGTCCACGAGGCGGCGCATTTCCCGCCGATCGAGGTTGGTCGGCTTAAGGTTGCGGATGCAGGCCTCCTTGTTGCGCTTCTCCCAGTGGCCGAACAGATCCGAGTAGAGCTGGCAGGCCCAGCCCACGCCCCCCTCGAGAAAACCGACATTCAACTGCGGGAAGCGCTGGGTCACGCCGCCGAGGAAAAGGCTGCGCGCAAAAAGGTGGTGGCTCTGCGCGAAATGGCCGATGTGGTCGGACACCCAGCAGGTAGTGGACCGCCGGTCCGGCCAGCCCATGCTGCCCACGTGGGACGTCAGCGCGACCTTCAATTCGATGAACTTCCTCCACACCGGATCGTAATCGTAGGGGCTGTCCAGGCCCAGGCCATCGATGTAGACCCGGCGCTTCCTCGGGTCGGCAATGTCGGCGTCGGCCTCGATGGTGCGCGACACCGTGCAGTTGGCGACCACCAGTTTCAGGCCGAGCGTCCTCACCGCATATTCGGCTTCCTCGATCGCTTCGGCCGGGGTATTCATCGCCACCACGCCGGCGGCTGCGATGCGTCGCGAATACGGCCCCCACATGTCCTTCACCATGTGATTGTAGGCACGCACGCAAGCGCGTCGCATCTGCTCGTCGGCGACTCGCGGAAGCTGGAACCCGAGGCTCGGATAGAGCAGCGCGTAATCGATGCCGAACTCGTCCAGCCGCTCCTGGAACAGCGCCGGCAGCATGCCGGTCGCGCGATAATAGGTATCGGTGGGCATGATCCACCACGGCGGGCGGTTGATGCGCTGCCTCGCCCGTTCCTCCGGCGTCACGTCGTACCAGGAAAAGCCGTATGTGCGCGCTGCCGCCTTGCGGTACGTGTCGGCCATCCCGCCACCCGCCACCTGGGCAAGAAAATCCAGAAAAACCGGCTGCAGTTCCCGCCAGTGACCGTCGGCATCGACCACGGGGTGGCCGAGCCGGTTGCGGATGCGCGCCGATGTGCTGCCTGCTGTCATGAACGATCCTCTGTTGGAAAAATCAATCCCCGCCCCCCGACGGAACCCCTTCAAGATACTGCCGAACCGGGATTCCCGTCTCCTCCTGCCCTGGTTGCCGGCGCCGACGGGCCTAGCGCATGTGCGTCCCGCCGTTCACCCCGATCGCCTGCCCGGTCACGAAATCCGCCGCCGGGTCCGCCAGGAACAGCACCGCGCGCGCCACATCCATCGGCTGGCCGATGCGGCCAACCGGCGTCGCATTGACATCGAGGCCGGCATCCTGCCCGGCGGCGGCGCGCGCGCGTGTCGATTCGTTGCGCGACGTGTCGACGGGTCCCGGGCAGATGGCGTTGACGGTAATGCCATGCGCGGCCAGCTCCAGCGCCATCGCCTGCGTCAGGCCGATGATGGCGAACTTGGAGGCGCAGTAGGCCGCGCGGCGCGGGAGGCCCTGCTGACCAGAGCTGGAGGACATGTTGATGATGCGGCCGCCGCGGCCACCGCCTTCACGTGCCAGCAGGTGACGCGTGACCGCGGTGCTCATGAGGAAGGTGCCGCGTGCGTTGATGCGCATGACGGCGTCGAAGGCCGCGGCCGGCACTTCCCAGCTCGAGTTGCGGTCGGCGCCGTGCGGTGCACCGGCGTTGTTGACGAGGATGTCGATGCGGCCGAGTGAGGCGACCGTGTCGCGCACCATGCGTTCGGCATCCCGCTCCTCGCCGACATCACCCAGCAGCGCCAGCGCGCGGCGCCCCAGGGCTTCGATGCCCTTCGCCACGTCGGGCAGGCCCTGCCATCCGCCGGCAGCTTCGGCCGCGCCCTTCTCCAGCGCGTTCCTCACACCGGTGGCTCCGATGTCCGTTACCGCCACGTCGGCGCCCGCCTCGGCCAGCGCGCGCGCGATGCTGCGCCCCAGCCCGTGCATGCGCGCACAACCTGTGACCAGCGCAACCTTGCCCTCCAGCATCCCCATCGCTTCCCCCTTTCCTTCAGCCGATCAACAGCTACCTTGCTGCCTAGCTCGTCGGCCAAGGGAAGCTCTGAACAAGGGGGTTGCACCCCTTTTTGCATCCCCCGGCTTCAGAGGAAACCTGCCGTGAAGTTAGCGTCAATTTGGAGTTTTTCAGAGGTTCCCAAGGTAACATACGGCGCAAGAAAATGAACACCGTGGCGAAAGACCGGCGAGATGCACATCGCACAAGCCGGCGCCCGAGCCACGACCCAGTGCAGCACCCACTCAGGCAGCGAATTGACGTTCACCGACTTCGATCTCGGCGTGGTCAGCGGCACCGGAACGCCCGAGGTCTTGGGCTTCCGGAGCCCGGCTGAACCGCGACTGCTTGTGTCCGTGACCGCAGGCAATTCGGCAGCCAGACCCTTCACCGCACGCCAACGGAGCAGCCCAAATGCTCGCTGAACCAACGCCCACCTGGCTGACCCAGCCCTACTGGGACGCCACCGCAAGGCACATCCTCATCCGCCCGAAGTGCTCGGCCTGCGGCACCAGCTTCTTCTCGCCACAGATCGCCTGCCCGAAATGCACGAGCGAGAAGTGGACCTGGGAAGAAAGTTCCGGGCGCGGCGAGATCTATAGCGCCGCCACCGTGCACAAGCCGCCGCACCCGGGCATCGAGGTGCCCTATGTCTTCGCCGTCGTCAGGATGGACGAGGGCTGGAACATCCTCACCAACATCGTCCGGTGCAAGCCGGAAGAAGCCAGCATCGGCCGGCGCGTCAAGGTCAACTGGGACCGCAAGATCGGCAATTTCGTCATCCCCTGCTTTGAACTGGACCATGACGCAACGGCGGGAGGCAAGCGATGAGACCCCAGGTCGCACGCAAGCTCGCGCAGCCGGCCGCCGCCATCGTCGGCGTCTACACCACGCCGCAGGCGCTCTCCATCGACCGCGACCCGCTGGCACTGTGCCTCGAGGCCGCCATGGGTGCGCTCAAGGACGCCGGCATGGACAAGTCCGAGATCGACGGCATCAGCGCGCGCTGGCCGGGCCCGGGCGGCACGCAGATGCACCCGGGTTCCTCCGACTGGTCCACCATGCTGGGGGTGCCGCTGCGCTGGGTGGGCGACAGCTACCCGGCCGGCGTGCCGACGCTGCTGGATGCCACCGCCGCGATTACGCTGGGCCACTGCAATACCGTGCTGGTGGTGGGCGGGCAGGCGCGCACGCGCGTGCCGGGCTCGGTCATCGCCTACACGCGCCCGGACAACGAATTCACCGGCAGCTACGGCTCCTACACCTCGGCGCAGTTCGCGCTGGTGGCGGCGCGCTACTTCCACAAGTTCGGTGCCGACCGCCGCAAGATGGCGCAGATCGCCGCCAGCATCCGCAACATGGGCGGCATCCGCCCGGGGGCGACCTTCTTCGGCCGCGGCCCGTTCACCGCCGAGGACGTCATGAAATCGCCCATGGTGGTGGAACCCTTCCACCTCATGGAGCTGTGCCTCGCCAGCGAGGGCGCCGCCGCCTTCATCGTCACCAACCTCGAGCGCGCGCGCGACTGCCCGAAGAAACCCATCCGCGTGCTGGGCGGGGGCATGGAATACATCCGCCAGCAGTACGTCGACCCGCCCGTCTACGACGAGGTGTGGAACATCGGCGTCGACGCCTTCCAGCGCGCCACCGCCATGGCCG
>VGIE01000076.1 GCA_016867955.1 Betaproteobacteria bacterium | reverse complement strand
CCGCCCGCCGCTGTTCGGCGCCCGGGGATGGGCGGGCGTGGCCGCGGCCGCCGGTGCGGTGCTCGTCGTCGCGCCGCTGCTCAACCTCATGGTCCCGGCCGACAGCATCTTGCACCTGTCCGACTTCAGCGTGTCGCTGCTCGGCAAGATCATGTGCTACGCCATCCTGGCACTGGCCATGGACCTGATCTGGGGATATACGGGGATCCTGTCGCTCGGCCACGGCGCGTTCTTCGCGCTGGGCGGCTACGCTTTCGGCATGTACCTGATGCGCCAGATCGGCCTCGACGGTGTCTACAAGAGCCCGCTGCCCGACTTCATGGTGTTCCTCGACTGGAAGGCCTACCCCTGGTACTGGAGCTTCACCGATCATTTCCTGTACTCGGTGTTGCTGGTGGTGCTGGTGCCTGGCGTTCTGGCCTTCGTGTTCGGCTACTTCGCCTTCCGTTCCCGTATCAAGGGCGTGTACTTCTCCATCATCACCCAGGCGCTGACTTTCGCCCTGATGCTGCTGTTCTTCCGCAACGACACCGGATTCGGCGGCAACAACGGCTTCACCGACTTCAAGCGCATCCTCGACATCCCGATCCAGACGTCGCAGATGCGCATGACCCTGTTCGTGATCACCGGCGTCGTGCTCATCGCTACGCTGCTGCTGGCGCGCTTCATCGTGACCTCCAAGTTCGGGCGCGTGCTGACGGCCATCCGTGACGCCGAGTCGCGCGTCATGTTCTCGGGCTACGACCCGCTGTGGTACAAGCTGGCCATCTGGACGCTGTCGGCGGTGCTGGCCGGCATCGCCGGTGCGCTCTACGTACCGCAGGTCGGCATCATCAATCCCGGCGAGATGTCGCCCGCCAATTCCATCGAGATTGCCATCTGGGTGGCGGTGGGCGGGCGCGGATCGCTGGTCGGGGCCATCCTCGGCGCCTTCCTCGTCAACGGCGCCAAGAGCTGGTTCACGGTGGCCTTCCCTGAATACTGGCTGTTTTTTCTCGGCGCGATCTTCATTGCGGTGACGCTGTACCTGCCGCGTGGCGTCGTCGGTGCCCTAGCCCAGTGGCGCGCCCGCACCCGTGGGGCAGGGGCGCCGGCCGGGTCGGCACCGAAGGCGCCGGCATGAACGCCGCGGAAACTGCAGTCATCCACGACAGCGCAGGCGCAGGAGCGCCCGAGTACGGCCGCGTGGCGCAGGACGTCGAGGCCGGCCCCGATGTCTCGCACGGGCCCATTCTCTACCTCGACGACATCTCGGTGTCCTTCGACGGCTTCAAGGCGCTCAACAAGCTGACGCTGACGGTGATGGCAGGCGAACTGCGCTGCATCATCGGGCCCAACGGCGCCGGTAAGACCACGATGATGGACGTCATCACCGGCAAGACGCGCCCGGACGAGGGCACCGCCTTCTTCGGCCAGACCATCGACCTCCTGCGGTTGACCGAGCCGCAGATCGCGCGTGCCGGCATCGGCCGCAAGTTCCAGAAGCCCACGGTGTTCGAGAACCACAGCGTGTTCGAGAACCTCGAGCTCGCCATGAAGACCGACAAGCGCGTGAAGGCTGCCTGGCGCGCGAAACTGTATCCGGCCGCGCTCGACCGCATCGCCGAGACGCTGCTGCTGATCCGCCTCATGGACGATGTGGCCCGCCCGGCGGGCCTGTTGTCCCACGGGCAGAAGCAGTGGCTGGAAATCGGCATGCTGCTGATGCAGGAGCCGCGCCTGCTGCTGCTCGACGAGCCGGTGGCCGGGATGACCGATTCGGAGACCGAGCGCACGGCCGAACTCTTCAACACCCTGGCCGGCAAGCATTCGCTGATCGTCGTCGAGCACGACATGGACTTTGTCGGCAGCATCGCGCGCACGGTCACCGTGCTTCACGAAGGCAGCGTGCTGGCCGAGGGGCCGCTCGATGCGGTACAGGCCGACGAGCGGGTCGTCGAAGTGTATCTGGGCAGATAAGGCCGCCATGCTGAGCATCTCCAATCTCAACCAGTATTACGGCGGCTCCCACATACTCCGCGACGTCGCCTTCGACATTCCCAGGGGTGCGTGCACCGCCGTGCTGGGCCGCAACGGCGTCGGCAAGACCACTTTGCTGAAGTGCCTGGTAGGCCTGCTGCCGATCCGCTCCGGCACGCTCACGCTGGACGGCCGCGACATCGCCGCCTTGCCGCCCTACGAGCGCGCGCGCCTGGGCATCGCCTACGTGCCGCAGGGACGCGAGATCTTCCCGCGCCTCACGGTGGAGGAAAACCTGCTGATGGGCCTGGCCTCGAAGCCTGGCGGCGGCAAGGTGCCGGAGCGCATCTTCGAGATGTTCCCGGTGCTCCGAGACATGCTGCACCGGCGCGGCGGCGACCTCTCCGGCGGCCAGCAGCAGCAACTGGCCATCGGCCGGGCGCTAGCGGCCGGGCCGGCGCTGCTGATCCTGGACGAGCCCACCGAGGGCATCCAGCCCTCCATCATCAAGGACATCGGCCGCGTCATTTCGACGCTCGCCAGGAGCGGCGAAATGGCCATCCTGCTGGTCGAGCAGTACTACGATTTCGCACGCGAGCTGGCCGACCACTACGTGGTGATGTCGCGCGGAGAGGTGGTCAAGGCGGGGCCCGCCGGCGAAATGGACGGTGAGAACGTCAAAGCCATGCTCGCCATATGAGTTGCGACAGACTGGGCGGGCGCGGATGAAGTCGAGGTGATGCATGTCCGGGTGTCCGGGCGGCCTCAAGCTGCGCTCCCCGGCGGGGGCTCTGAACGGGGCTGCCGCGGCGATGCGGGGGTGTTACGCTTGCGGCCATGCCCGGCGACGTCGTTGCCGGAATCAAGTTGATGCTCCCGCGACGTGCCGCCATACCCGGGCCGTTGCCGACCCAGGGAATTCTGCGTTCATGGACCTCAGCGAGGTTGCGTCGGTCTCCACTGCAGCAGGTGCTCCCGGCTGGGACGCGCGGCTTACGCTGGGCTACGAGCGCAGTGCAGCGCGCACGGTATTGACGCGGCGCGAGCACATGGGGCCGTTGCGGGTGCAGCGCAACCTCTACCCGGAGGGCGGGGGGACCTGCCATACCATCGTCGTGCATCCGCCGGGCGGCATCGCCGGGGGCGACCGGCTGGCAATCGCCGCAACCCTCGGCGAATCCAGCGCGGCCCTGCTGACCACGCCGGGTGCGGGCAAGTGGTACCGCTCGTTGGGACGGCCGGCGAGCCAGTCCTTGGAGTTCGCCCTAGGCGCCGGTGCATCGCTCGAATGGCTGCCGCAGGAGACCATCGTGTTCAACGGCGCGATGGCCGACATGGAGACCCGCGTGCAACTTTCAGGCGATGCGGCCTACGTGGGCTGGGACATCGTCTGTTTCGGCCGCACGGCCTCAGGCGAGCGCTTTGCGCGCGGTTCGCTGCGCACGCGCACCGAGATCTCGCGCGATGGGCGGCGACTGTGGCTGGAGCAGGGCCGGCTGGAGGGCGACGATTCACTGTTCGCTTCGCCGGTGGGCCTGGCAGGGCGCACCGTGTGCGGAACGCTGCTGGCGGCGGGTCGCGATGTTCCCGCCGAACTGCTCGCGGCGTGCCGCGCGGTGCCGGTGGTCGAAGGCGCGCTGGCCGGCATCACGCGCCTGCCCGGCGTGTGCATCGCCCGCTGGCTGGGCGATTCGTCCGAGGATGCGCGCCGCTGGTTCGCCGCGCAGTGGGCGCTGCTGCGCCCGGTATTTCACGGCGGCAGCGCCGAATCGCCGCGAATATGGGCAACGTGATGATTACAATACACGTGTTGACGTACAAGGGGAGCAGATACATGTTTGAACATGAACATATCTTTCATGGCGCGGGTCACTGCTTCTACCGCAGCGGGAGGGCGGCAGCTTGGAACTGACGCCACGGGAGAAGGACAAGCTGCTCATCTTTACCGCGGGCCTCCTTGCGGAGAGGCGCCGTGCGCGCGGCCTGAAGCTCAATTACCCGGAGGCGGTGGCCTTCATCAGCGCCGCGATCCTCGAGGGCGCGCGCGACGGCCGCTCGGTCGCCGAACTGATGAGCTACGGCACCACGCTGCTCAAGCGCGAAGACGTCATGGAAGGGGTGCCGGAGATGATCCCGGACATCCAGGTGGAGGCCACCTTCCCGGACGGAACGAAACTGGTCACCGTCCACCATCCGATTCCCTGAACGCTGCGATCTGAGGCCAACCATGATTCCCGGTGAAATCGAAACCGTCGCAGGCGATATCGAGCTGAATGCCGGTCGCCGCACCGCCACGCTGAAAGTGGCCAACAGCGGCGACCGGCCGATCCAGGTCGGCTCGCACTACCACTTCTTCGAGACCAACGACGCGCTGAAATTCGAGCGCGAGGCCGCCTACGGCATGCGCCTGGACATCGCTGCCGGCACGGCGGTGCGCTTCGAGCCGGGGCAGTCGCGCACCGTGAAGCTGGTGGCGCTGGCCGGCGACCGCAAGGTCTACGGTTTCCAGGGCAAGGTGATGGGCCGACTCAAGGCCGACCACAAGGGGAGCGCCAAATGAGCGTCAAGATCTCCCGCCGCGCCTATGCCGAAATGTTCGGCCCCACTACCGGCGACCGCGTGCGCCTCGCCGACACCGACCTTTGGATTGAAGTGGAGAAGGACTTCACCACCCACGGCGAGGAAGTAAAGTTCGGCGGCGGCAAGGTGATCCGCGACGGCATGGGCCAGAGCCAGCGCAAATCGAAATACGTCGCCGATACCGTCGTCACCAATGCGCTGATCGTCGACCACTGGGGCATCGTCAAGGCCGACATCGGCATCAAGGACGGCCGCATCGCGGCCATCGGCAAGGCCGGCAACCCGGACATCCAGCCGGCGGTGACCATCGTCATCGGCCCCGGCACCGAGATCATCGCCGGCGAGGGCATGATCGTCACCGCCGGCGGCGTCGACAGCCATATCCACTTCATCTGCCCACAGCAGATCGACGAGGCGCTGATGTCTGGCGTCACCACCATGCTCGGCGGCGGCACCGGCCCGGCCACGGGAACGTTTGCCACCACCTGCACGCCCGGCCCATGGCACCTCTACAGCATGCTGCAGGCGGCCGAGGCCTTCCCGATGAACCTCGGCTTCCTTGGCAAGGGCAATGCCAGCCTTCCCGAGGCGCTGCGCGAGCAGGTCGCGGCGGGCGCCATCGGCCTCAAGCTGCACGAGGACTGGGGCACGACGCCGGCGGCCATCGACTGCTGCCTGGGTGTTGCCGACGAGATGGACGTGCAGGTGGCCATCCATACCGACACGCTGAACGAGTCGGGCTTTGTCGAGGCTTCGATCGCCGCGTTCAAGGGCCGCACCATCCACACCTATCACACCGAAGGCGCCGGCGGCGGCCATGCGCCCGACATCATCCGCGTCGCCGGCCAGCCCAATGTGCTGCCTTCGTCGACCAACCCGACGCGGCCCTATACCGTCAACACGCTGGACGAGCACCTCGACATGCTGATGGTGTGCCACCACCTCGACCCGTCCATTGCCGAGGACGTGGCCTTTGCCGAGTCGCGCATCCGCCACGAAACGATCGCGGCCGAGGACATCCTGCACGACCTGGGTGCCTTCTCCATGCTGTCGTCCGACTCGCAGGCCATGGGCCGCGTAGGCGAGGTCATCATCCGCACCTGGCAGACGGCGCACAAGATGAAGACCCAGCGCGGCGCGCTGAAAGGGGACTCGGCGCGTGCCGACAATGCGCGTGTTAAGCGCTACATCGCCAAGTACACCATCAACCCGGCCGTCGCCCACGGCGTCGCGCACGAAGTCGGCTCGATTGCCGTGGGCAAGCTGGCCGACCTCGTGCTCTGGAAGCCGGCCTTCTTCGGCGCCAAGCCCTCGCTCATACTCAAGGGCGGTATGATCGCGGCTGCCGCCATGGGCGACCCCAATGCATCCATCCCGACACCGCAGCCGGTGCATTACCGGCCGATGTTCGGCGCCTGCGGCGGCGCGCTGGCCACCTCGGTCATCTTCGTCTCGCAGGCGGCGCTGGAGAACCCCGCCGTCGTCGGCCTGGGCCTCAGGAAGCCGCTGCTGGCGGTCGCCAACTGCCGCAACATCGGCAAGAAGGACATGGTGCTCAATGATGCGCTGCCAAGGATCGAGGTCGATCCGGAAACCTATGTGGTGAAGGCCGATGGCGAGGCGCTGGTGTGCGAACCGGCGAAGGTGTTGCCGATGGCGCAGCGTTACTTCCTGTTCTGACTCGCGCCCGTTTCGCCAGTGAAGCCATCGGAAAGTAGACTCCGGCATCCCCGCGCACCATTGGCGCGCCGGGCCTGACCAGGAAAGCACAGCCATGATCGAGATTCGCAAGAAACTGAAGGCCTCACGCGCCGCCTACCGCATTGCGGTCAAGGGAACACTGACGCTGCCGTTCGAGGCTCGCCAGAAGACGCGCCTGCGCACCCGGCTCGCATCCGGCGAAGAAGTCGGCCTGATGCTGCCGCGCGGCGAGGTACTGCGTGGCGGCGACCTAATGGTTGCATCGGATGGCCGCGTCATCGAAGTGCTGGCCGAATCCGAGGCCGTGCTGCACGTCACCTGCGGCACGCCGGAAGACCTGCTGCGCGCCGCCTATCACCTGGGCAACCGCCATGTGCCGGTGGAAGTCGGCGAGGGCTACCTGCGCCTGGCGGCCGACCATGTGCTGGAGAACATGCTCGCCGGGCTCGGCGCCCGGGTTGCACCGATTAAGACGCCCTTCGAGCCGGAGGCAGGCGCGTATGGCGGCGGCCACCAGCACGAGGACGGCAGCGGGCCGGGCAGGATCCACCACTACGGCCAATCGCATGAGCATGGTCGCGACGAAGGACATGTTCACGGCCCCGACTGCGGCCATGAACATGCGCACGGCGGTGGCCGCACGCACGATCATGCGCATGGCCGCGCGGCACACGGTCAGGCGGGCGACCCTGACGACGATCACGGCCGGGGAGAACGCCGTGCACATGGAAGCGACGAAGAGCGCGTGCACGGCACCGAGCGCGGCCACGACCATGGACGCGGCCAAAAGCACTGATCGCGCGCCATGCCAGTACTCATGAACGAGGACCTTGCCCTCACCCGGTTGCTGCAGCTGGCCAGCCCCGCGCTGCCGGTGGGCGCCTACAGTTACTCGCAGGGGCTGGAATCGGCGGTCGAGTCGGGCGTCGTTGCGACCGCGGCCGGTGCCGAGCGCTGGATTGCCGACATGCTGCGTCATTCGATGGCGCGGCTTGAGGCGCCGTTGTGGTGGCGGCTGCATGCAGCCTGGGCGGCGGCGGACGCCGCGCGAGTGCGCGAATGCAACGAGTGCTTCCTCGTGACGCGCGAGACGGCCGAATTGCGTGCTGAAACCGCCCAGATGGGCTATTCGCTGGTTCGACTCCTCGGCGACATGGCCGATGAGGGCGAGGGACTGGACCGGAGCGCGTTGCGGTCACTGACTTCGCAGGGGGAGGTCGCCTTCCCGACCGCGTTCACTTTCGCCTCGGTGCAGTGGCGCATCCCGCCGCGGCAGGCGCTGAACGCCTACCTGTGGTCGTGGCTGGAGAATCAGGTCATGGCGGCGGTGAAGGCCGTCCCCCTGGGACAGACCGAGGGGCAGCGTCTGCTGGCCCGGCTCGGCGCTCAAATTGTGATCAGTCTGGACACTATTACTGCAACAGACATACGAGAAATGAGCAATTATTGTCACGGCCTGGCGATTTCATCGAGCCGCCACGAAACCCAGTATTCACGACTCTTTCGTTCCTGAGGACCCCCATGCGTTCTGAACAACCCCTGCGCGTCGGTATCGGCGGCCCGGTCGGCTCCGGGAAGACTGCGCTGACGCTTGCCCTCTGTCGCGCGCTTCGCGACCGCTTCAACGTCGGCGTGGTGACCAACGACATCTACACCGAGGAGGACGCGCAGTTCCTGGTGCGCAACCAGGCGCTCGCGCCCGAGCGCATCATCGGCGTGGAAACCGGCGGCTGCCCCCACACGGCGATCCGCGAGGATGCGTCGATCAACCTGGAGGCAGTGGCGCGTCTCAACCGCCGTTTCACTGACCTCGACGTGATCTTCATCGAATCCGGCGGTGACAACCTCGCCGCGACCTTCAGCCCCGAGCTCTCCGACCTGACCTTATACGTCATCGACGTTGCGGCTGGCGACAAGATCCCTCGCAAGGGCGGGCCCGGCATCATGAAGTCCGACCTGCTGTTGATCAACAAGATCGACCTCGCGCCCATGGTCGGCGCGTCGCTCGAGGTGATGGACCGCGATGCCAGGAAGATGCGCGGGGCCAGGCCGTTCGTGTTCTCGAACCTGAAGACCGGCCTCGGCCTCACCACCATCATCCAGTTCATCCAGACCCAGGGCATGCTGCGCGCAGACAGTGCGGCATAGGCCTGACGCCGGCGCGCATTTCCCCTTCTTCGCATCCAACCCTCTCAGGAGCACTTCATGAGCATGCAGGCAAGCACAGGCCCGACATCCTTCCGACTTGCAACGGCGATCGGCGCACTGCTGGCGAGTAGCGGCGCCTCCGCGCATGCCCTGCATGTCGCCGGGTTCGGCGGCGGCTGGTTGCATCCATTCC
>VGIE01000075.1 GCA_016867955.1 Betaproteobacteria bacterium | reverse complement strand
CGGGTCCGGCAACTACACCGACGACATCTCGCTGGCGCACCAGACGCATGCCGTGTTCGTGCGCTCGCCGCACGCGCACGCGCGGATCAAGGCCATCCGCAGCGAAGCGGCAAAGAAGTCCCCGGGCGTGCTGGCGGTGTACACCGGCGAGGACATCGCCGCCGCCAAGCTGAACGGCCTGCCCTGCGGCTGGCTGATCACGGGACTCGACGGCCAGCCCATGAAGGAGCCGCCGCACCCCGTGCTGGCGCAGGGCAAGGTGCGTTACGTCGGCGACCATGTCGCCGTGGTCATCGCCGAGACGCTGGACCAGGCGCGCGATGCAGCCGGGCACGTCGAAGTGGACTACGAAGCGCTGCCCGCCGTGGTGCGCGCGGGCGACGCCCGCAAACCCGGCGCGGCGGTGGTGCACGACATCGCTGCCGACAACACCTGCTACGTATGGGGCCTCGGCGACAAGGGCGCGGTCGATGCGGCATTCAAGGCGGCGGCGCATGTCACCAAGCTGGAGTTCGTCAACAACCGCCTGATTCCCAATGCGATCGAGCCGCGCGCGGCCATCGGCCAGTACAGCCGCGGCGAGGACAATTACACCCTGTACGTCACCAGCCAGAATCCGCACGTCGAGCGCCTGTTGCTGACCGCCTTCGTGATGGGCCTGCCGGAACACAAGGTGCGTGTCGTCGCACCGGACGTCGGCGGCGGCTTCGGCTCCAAGATCTACCTCTATGCGGAGGATGTCGTCGTCACCTGGGCCGCGCGGCAGCTGAACCGCCCGGTGAAATGGACCGCCGACCGCGCCGAGTCGTTCCAGTGCGACGCGCACGGGCGCGACCACGTCACCAAGGCGGAACTCGCGCTGGACGGCAACGGCAAGTTCCTCGCCCTGCGCGTGAACACCACGGCCAACCTCGGCGCCTACCTGTCGACCTTCTCCACCTGCGTCCCCACCATCCTGTACGCCACGCTGCTGGCCGGCCAGTACGCCACGCCGGCGATCTATGCCGAGGTTACGGCGGTGTTCACCAATACCGCGCCGGTGGATGCCTACCGCGGCGCCGGCCGCCCGGAAGCCACTTACCTGCTGGAGCGCATCGTCGAGACGGCCGCGCGCGAAATGAAGATCGACCCGGCCGAGCTGCGCCGCCGCAACTTCATCCGTGATTTTCCCTATCAGACGCCGGTGGCGCTGCAGTACGACACCGGCAACTACGAGGCCACGCTGGCCGAGGCGATCAAGGTGGCCGACGTGGCCGGCTTCGCCAGGCGCCGCGCCCAGTCGGCCGCGCGCAGCAGACTGCGCGGACTGGGCTATTCCTGTTACATCGAGGCCTGCGGCATTGCGCCGTCCAACATCGCCGGCGCCCTGGGCGCGCGCGCCGGGCTGTACGAGGCGGGCGAGGTGCGCGTGCACCCCACCGGCAAGGTCACGGTGTTCACCGGCTCGCACTCGCACGGCCAGGGTCACGAGACGACCTTCGCGCAGGTGGTGGCCGAGCGGCTCGGCATTCCGATCGAAGACGTCGACATCGTGCACGGCGACACCTCCAGGGTGCTGTTCGGCATGGGGACCTACGGCTCGCGCTCGATTGCCGTCGGCGGCACCGCCATCGTCATGGCGCTGGACAAGATCATCGCCAAGGGCAGGAAGATCGCGGCGCACCTGCTGGAGGCCTCGGACGCCGACATCGAGTTCGCCGACGGCGTGTTCAAGGTCAAGGGCACCGACCGCTCCGTGCCGTTCGCCGGCGTGTCGCTGGCCGCCTACGTGCCGCACAACTATCCGTTGGACCGGCTGGAGCCCGGACTCAACGAGAACGCCTTCTACGACCCGAAGAACTTCACCTTTCCCGCCGGCTGCTACGTGTGCGAGGTCGAGGTCGATCCCGACACTGGCCAGGTGAAGATCGAACGCTTCGTGGCGGTGGACGACTTCGGCAAGATCATCAACCCGATGATCGTCGCGGGCCAGGTGCACGGCGGCCTGGCGCAGGGCATCGGGCAGGCGCTGGTCGAAGGCTGCAGCTACGACGCGCAGACCGGCCAGCTGCTGACCGGCTCGATGATAGACTACTCCATGCCGCGCGCCGATGACATGCCCTCCTTCGAGGTGAGCACCAAGGAGACGCCCTGCACCCACAACCCGCTCGGCGTGAAGGGCTGCGGCGAGGCGGGCGCGATCGGCTCGCCGCCGGCGCTCATCAACGCCATCACCGATGCGCTCGGCATCAAGGACATCGAAATGCCGGCAACGCCGCAGCGCGTGTGGCGGGCCGCCCGCCAGTCAGCCCGGGCCCGCGCCGCCTGATCGCGGAATTGCGGCGCCGACGACAAACCATTCAGCGACAAGGAGAAAAACATGTACGCATTCAAGTACCAGAGGGCAAGAACGCTTGCCGACGCGGCCGCCGTTCTGGGCAAGGACGGCGACGCCAAGGTGCTGGCCGGCGGGCAAAGCCTGGTCGCGGCCATGAAGCTGCGCCTGGCACAGCCGTCGGCGCTGGTCGACCTGGGCGGCATCGGCGAACTGCAACAGATCAAGGTCGAGGGCGGCGCGGTGACCATCGGTGCCATGACCACGCACGCCGCCGTGGCCGCATCGGCTGAGGTGAAGAAGGCCATTCCGGCTTTGGCGGCGCTGGCCGGGGGGATCGGCGACCGGCAGGTGCGCAATGTCGGCACCATCGGCGGGTCGATTGCCAACAACGATCCCGCGGCCGACTACCCGGCTGGCTGCCTCGGGCTCGGTGCGACCATCGCCACCAACAAGCGCAAGATATCGTCCGACACCTTCTTCAAGGGATTGTACGAGACCGCACTGGAGACCGGCGAGATCATCACGACAGTGAGCTTCCAGGTCCCCAGGCGCGCCGCCTACATCAAGTTCAAGAACCAGGCGTCGCGCTTCGCCATCGTCGGCGTGTTCGTCGCCGACTTCGGGCCCAGCGTCAGGGTCGCCGTGACCGGGGCCGGGCCTGGCGTGTTCCGAATCGCCGAGATGGAAAAGGCGCTGGCGGCGAAGTTCGCCCCCGATGCGGTGGCAGGCATCTCGGTGCCGGCGGAGGGACTCAATTCCGACCTCCACGCCCAGGCCGATTATCGTGCGCACCTGATCACGGTTCTCTCCAGGCGGGCAGTCGAAGCGGCGCTCGGATAGCGCTTCGCGTGACGGAGCTTTCGCACCAGGGCGGTTGCCGACTGCGGGCCGCGCGGCGCGGCCCTCCGGCGGCATCCCGATAATCCAGATCAATTCATCCAGCCTCAGGAGACAATTCAATGACCAAGTTCGCCATCGGACAGACCGTCCACCGCCTTGAAGACCCGACCCTGCTCCAGGGACAGGGCTGCTACACCGACGACCTGCGCCCGCAGGGCGCGGGACATGCGTTCGTGCTGCGCTCGCCGCATGCGCACGCCATCATCCGCGGCATCGACACGCGCGCGGCGCAAGCCGCCCCCGGCGTGATCGCTGTGCTGACCGGCAAGGACGCCAAGGCGGACGACCTCGGTTATCTGCCCTGCATCGTGCCGGTGAAGAACCACGACGGCACGCCGCGGGGCGATACGCCCCGCCCTGTGCTGGCGTTCGACCGCGTGCGCCATGTCGGAGACCCGGTCGCGCTGGTGGTGGCCGCGACCTACCATGCGGCGCGCGACGCTGCCGAACTGATCGACGTGGACTACGAACCGCTGCCAGCGGTTGCCGATGTCTTCGCCGCGGCACAGCCTGGCGCGCCGCAGGTGTGGCCCGGGATCAGCAACAACATCGTCGCCGACCTGCACATGGGCAGCAAGGACGCCACCGATGCCGCGTTCGCGCGCGCCGCGCACGTGGTGAAGATCGAGCTCATCCAGAACCGCCTCGTGGCCAATCCGATGGAGCCGCGCGCCGCCTTTGCCGAGTACGATCCGGCCACCGACCGCTCCACGCTGCACACCTCCTCGCAGAGCGTGGCCATGCTGCGCGCCCATATCGGCGACATCGTGCTGAAGATCGGCGACAAGCTGCGCGTGCGATCGGGCAACGTCGGCGGCGCCTTCGGCATGAAGGCAATGCAGCATCCCGAGCAGCCCATGATCGTCTGGGCCTCGCGCCGCCTCAAGCGCGCCGTGCGCTGGACCAGCGACCGCAGCGAAGGCTTCCTCACCGACGTGCAGGGCCGCGACCACAAGGTGTTCGCCGAACTGGCACTCGACAGGGGCGGCAGGTTCCTCGCGGTGCGCGCCACGGTATACGCCGGCATGGGGGCGTATCTCTCGCAGTTCGCGCCAATGATCCCGCAGTCGGTGCACAGCATGATGCCCAGCGTCTATGCCTTCGAGGCCGCGCACCTGCATCTCATCGAGGTGACCACCAACACCGTGCCGGTGGACGCCTATCGCGGCGCCGGCCGACCCGAGGGCATCTACGTCACCGAACGACTGATCGACATCGCGGCACGCCAGCTGGGGATCGCGCCGGATGAGCTGCGTCGCCGCAACTTCATCAAGCTCTCGCAGCTTCCCTACAAGACCGCCGCGGGCCTGGTCTACGACAGCGGCGACTTCGAGGGCCTGCAGGCCAAGGCCCTGAAGGAAGCCGACTGGGACGGCTTCCCCGCCCGCCGTGCGGCTTCCGAATCCCGCGGCAAGCTTCGCGGCATTGGTCTCACCATGTACGTTGAGCGCTGCGGCGGGGCCGCGCCGCCCGACTCGGTGGCGATCAAGGTGAACCGCGACCGCGTCACGGTGCTGCCGGGCACGGTGGACAACGGCCAGGGCCACACGACGGTGCTGAAACAGATGGTCTCCGAGTACCTCGGCGTCGACATGGAGAAGATCGACGTGTCGCAGGGCGACAGCGACGCCAACCCCTTCGGACTCACCGGCGGATCCAGGTTCGCCGTGGTGACAGGCACGGCGGCCAGCATTGCATCGAACGAGGTCATCGACAAAGGCATGGAACAGGCGGCGAAGATGCTGGAGGCCGCCGCCGCCGACATCGAATACCGCGACGGCGACTACAAGGTCAAGGGCACCGACCGCAGGACCACGCTGTTCGACGTCGCCGGCGCAGCCGGAGGCCTCGAGGCACTCCACATCAAGAACACTGGCGCCCTCACCTTCCCCAATGGCTGCCACATCGCCGAAGTCGAGATCGACCCGCAGACCGGCGTCACGACAATCGAGCGCTACACCATCGTCGACGACTTCGGCCGCGCGCTCAATCCGATGCTGCTGCTCGGCCAGGTCCACGGCGGCACGGTGCAGGGCATCGGCCAGGCCCTGTTCGAGCACGCCGTCTACGACAATGACTCCGCGCAGCTGCTCACCGGCTCCTTCATGGACTACGCCATGCCGCGCGCCGATGACGTCCCGTCGTTCAATACCTCCTTCCACCACACGCCGTGCGTCACCAATCCGCTCGGCGTGAAGGGCGCGGGGGAGGCCGGCTCGGTTGGCGCGCCGCCAGCCATCATCAACGCCATCGTCGACGTGCTGTATGCGAAGAAGGGCATCACGCACATCGACATGCCGGCGACGCGCGAAAAGGTCTGGCGCGCCCTCAACAGCTAGAAGCGCGACCAGTCCTGGGGCGTCCAACGGCACCCCCGGCGCAAACCCGCAGCGGTTGCCGCCGGTCGCAACGCCGGCGGTCCGCAAGAATCAATACCAAGCAAAGTGAAATGACGACCCAAGCCAAGCCCGTCCTGCCCGCGTCGATCGACGACACCCTCAAGCTGCTCACGAGCGCCGATTACGTCGGTGAACGCAGCCTCGCCACCGGCGTGTTCCTGGCGCTGCGCATGGGTCGACCGCTGTTCCTCGAAGGAGAGGCCGGCGTCGGCAAGACCGAGATCGCCAAGGTGCTGGCCAAGACCCTCAATCGCAAGCTGGTGCGCCTGCAGTGCTACGAGGGCCTCGACATCGCCTCGGCGGTCTACGAATGGAACTACGCACGCCAGATGATCGAGATCCGCCTCGCCGAAGTCGAGGGGGTGAAGTCGCGTGAAGGCCTCGGCCAGGACATCTTCTCGGAGAAGTTCCTCATCCGCCGGCCGATCCTGCAGGCGCTCGAAGGCGGCGGTCCGATGGACGCCGGCCCGCCGGTGCTCCTGATCGACGAACTGGACCGCACCGACGAGCCCTTCGAGGCCTACCTGCTCGAAGTGCTGTCCGATTTCCAGGTGACCATCCCCGAGATCGGCACCATGAAGGCCGGGGAGCCGCCCATCGTCATCATCACCTCCAACCGCACGCGCGAAATCCACGACGCCATCAAGCGCCGCTGCTTCTACCACTGGGTGGATTACCCGAGCGCCGTGCGTGAACTGGAGATCCTGCACCTCAAGGCACCGGGCGCACCCGAGCGCCTGTCGCGCGAGGTGGTGGCCTTCGTGCAGCGCCTGCGCAAGCTCGATCTCTTCAAGCTGCCCGGCGTCGCCGAGACCATCGACTGGTCGCAGGCGCTGGTGGCGCTCGACAAGATGTCGCTCGATGCGCAGACCGTCAACGAAACTCTCGGCACGCTGCTCAAGTACCAGGACGACATCGCCCGCATCCAGGGTTCGGAGGCCGAGCGCCTGCTCGCGGAAGTGAAGGCCGAACTGGCGATCAGGTAGCAACCTGCGCGAGCGCCGGCCGGTGCTGCGCGCGCGGGCAGGAACGCGGCGAGCAGACGGCGAGCGGCCCGGCGAGGCCGGGGCGAAGTTCAGGGCGGTTAGGACGAAAGGCTGCGGGCAATGTCACAAAGAGTCGGGTTCATAGGTCTGGGCAGCATCGGCAAGCCGATGGCGGCCAATGTCGCCCGGGCCGGCCATGACCTCATGGTCTTCGACCTGCGCCCGGAACCGGTCGCCGAGCTGGCCAGCCTGGGCGCCAAGGTCGCGCGCAACCCGCACGACATCGGGCGGCATGCCGACATCATCGAGCTGGTGGTCATGGACGACGCCCAGGTGGAGGCGGTCACCACGGGCGCTGGCGGGGTGCTGGAAACCACCCGCCCGGGCTCGATCATCGTGGTCCACAGCTCCGTGCTTCCCGCCAGCGTGCGCGCGCTGGCCGACGCCTCGGCCCGGCGCGGCGTGCAGGTCATCGACGCGCCCATCACCGGCGGCATCACCGGCGCGGCCAAGGGAACACTGTGCTGCATGGCCGGTGGCGACCCGCAGACGCTTGAGCGTTGCCGTCCCGTGCTGCAGGCCTTCGCCTCGAACATTTTCCACCTCGGGGCGACCGGCGCCGGCGCGACCGCCAAGGTTGCGCACAACCTCATCGCCTACATCAACCGGCTGGCCGCTGCGGAGGGCTTCGCGCTGGCGGAAAAAGCGGGCATCGACCCGCGCGCGTTTTCCCAGGTGGTGCGCCTGGGCGGCGGGCAAAGCATGGCCGCCGACACCTGGCTCGAGCGCGCGATGTTCAGGGGCGATGATGCAGACTGGCAGGATCGCATGCACCGGCTGTTCTACAAGGACCTCAACCTGGCGCTGGCGCTGGGCCACGAACTGAGCCTCCCGCTGCAGGGTGGGGCGCTGGCGCTGCAGAGCATAGACAAGATCATGTGAGGGGACGCCGGCCGCTCCCGTCCTGCACACCGTCGCGCCCACTGCCGCCGGGCGGGGCGCAAACCGCCGAACGCGCTCGTCCGGGCTGCGCGCCACCACCAGGACAGTTGCCGCGCCAGCCATCCTGTAGCCAGCCTTATGCCCGCAATATCATTGCATGCGTAGATCTGGCGCTAATTTCTACCTAAACTTGTCAGCATTTCACTCCGCCGTTCAGCGCAGCGCCGGACGGCATTCGCGTTGCCTTCCGCTTCGATCCGGGGCCGGTTCAGCTCCAGGTCGAACATGCCGGCGTAACCGTCCTCGAGTATCCAGCCGAGCATGCGCTCGATCGGGATGTTGCCGTCCCCGATGACGGCGTGGCACGGCACGGCGCGGTCGCCAAATACGTAGTCGCCCACCTGCACAAGGCGGGTGCGCGGGATGGCGCGCGCAATGGATTCCCTGAGGCCCGGCTCGGTCCAGCAATGGAAGATGTCGATGCAGATGCCGAGGCCGGAGCGCTCGGCAAGCGTCACGCTGTCGCGCAGGGTGTGCACGATCGGCTTGTCGGCGTGCAGCGGTACCGTGGGCTCGATCAGCAGGTGGATGCCGGCCGCTGTCGCCTCGTCGAGCAACGGGCGCATGGCTGCGCTGAAGCCGTCGGCCGCGTTCTCCCAGGTTAGCCTGCCGCGATGGCCGCTGGTGGAATAGATCGAGGCCGCGCCGAGCGCCCGGGCAATATCGATGCTGCGCCTGAACTCCGCCCGGAACTTCTCCCATCCGCGCGGGTCGTCCAGCCGCACGTCCAGCGGATGCACCAGTGCCTCGACTCTTACGCCGGCACCACGCAGGGCGACGACCCCGTCCGCGCAGCCGACATCGGCGAGCTTGCGCACATGTTCGACGACGGTGTGCGCACCGAGCGAACGCCAGGCCGCAATGTCCTCCTGCAGCGACGCCCGGGGAAAACAGACGCCGTTGACCGATATGCGCGGGTGGAGCAGGCTCAGATCACGCCCTTGGCGCGCAACGCCGCGAGTTCCGCCTTGCCCATGCCCAGCAGCTTGCCTAG
>VGIE01000074.1 GCA_016867955.1 Betaproteobacteria bacterium | reverse complement strand
TCCGCGCGGCCTCAAGCTCTATGTGCGCCGCGTCTTCATCATGGACGACGCCGAGCACCTGCTGCCCGGCTACCTGCGCTTCGTGCGCGGGGTGGTCGATTCCAACGACCTGCCGCTCAACGTGTCGCGCGAGATCCTGCAGTCGAGCAAGGACGTGGACGCCATCCGCTCCGGCTGCGCCAAGCGGGTGCTGGGCATGCTGGAGGATCTCGCCCAGAACCAGCAGGACAAGTACGCGAAATTCTGGAGCGAGTTCGGCCGCGTCATGAAGGAGGGGCTGGGCGAGGATCATGCCAACCGCGAGCGCCTGGCCGGCCTGCTGCGCTTCTCGAGCACGCACAAGGATAGCGACGGCGAGGAGCAGACGGTGTCGCTGAAGGACTATGTCTCGCGCATGAAGCCCGAGCAGGACCGCATCTACTACGTGACGGCCGAGACCTTCCTCGCGGCGAAGAACAGCCCGCACCTGGAGGTGTTCCGCAAACGCGGCGTGGAAGTGCTGCTGCTGTCGGAGCGCGTGGACGAATGGTTGGTGTCCAACCTGCCCGAGTTCGAGAGCAAGCCGCTGGCGTCGGTGGCGCGTGGTGATGCCGGTCTCGACAAGCTGGGCAGCGAAGAGGAGCGCAAGGCGCAGAAGCAGCAGGCGGGCGCATTCGCGGCGTTGGTCGAGCGGCTGAAGGCGGCGCTGGGCGACAAAGTGAAGGACGTGCGCGTCTCGGCGCGGCTAACCGAGTCGCCTTCCTGCCTGATCGCCGACGAGGCGGACATGGGCGGCAACCTGGCGCGCATCCTCAAGGCGGCGGGGCAGAAGGTGCCCGAGGCGAAGCCCATCCTCGAGATCAATCCGGCGCATGCGCTGGTGCTGCGCCTGAAGGACGAGGCCGGGAGCGACGAATCGCGTTTCGGCGAATGGGCGCACCTGCTGTTCGACCAGGCGCTGCTCGCCGAGGGGGGCATGCTCGACGATCCGGCGGGCTTCGTGCGCCGCCTCAACCAGCTGATGCTGGAGATGGCGGGCGCGAAGTCGAAGATCTGGACACCCGGGAGTTGAAACGTGGCGGGTTCCTATATCGAAGTGGATATAGGAACCCGTTGTTCAGGTAATAGGGGCGGGGTTCCATAAAATTGAATCCTTGGAAATTCCGCCCCGGAATGCTTGCCGGGGGCAACCCCCGGTGGTGAGTCGGAGGCTTGGAGCGCCTATCAGAATTACCGTTAGGCGCTCTGATTTCGGGGAGCGCGAGGGGATGTATCCCCTCGCATTGTTAGGCGCACCTAGATCATGGCCAGCATGGCCTCGGCGCTGGACACCTCCAGCTTGCCGCCTTCCTCGACGTTGAGCTTCTTCACCACACCGTTCTCGACCAGCATGGAATAACGCTTGGAGCGCTCGCCCATGCCGAAGGCGGAGAAGTCGGCATCCAGGCCGAGCTTCTTGTTGTACTCGGCCGACCCGTCGGCAAACATGCGGATCTTGCCGGTGGCCTTGAGGTCCTTGCCCCAGGCGCCCATGACGAAGGCGTCGTTGACGGCAAGGCACCAGATCTCGTCGATGCCCTTGGTCTTCAACTTGTCGAAATTGGCCACGTAGCCGGGCGCGTGCTTGGCCGAGCAGGTCGGCGTGAAGGCGCCGGGCACGGCGAAGATGGCGATTTTCTTGCCAGGGACGAGATCCTGCACGTTGAACTTGTTCGGGCCGAGGGTGCAGCCGGCCGTCTCGACTTCGATGAATTCGGTCAGGGTGCCATCGGGCAACCGGTCGCCAACCTTGATCGTCATGGTGTCTCCTTGGAGGATTGTTGTGGGAGGCGCGAGGCTAGCATGCGCGGCGCCGGGAAAAAACCCTGAACCGCGAGTGGTCAAGCCGGCACGGCACCCGAGAAGCTCGAAAAAAATCGAGAAAATCCGCGGACTGCGTGCTGTCGCCGGCATCGCTATATTGGCCGCACCCCATCGCTGCCGCACTCTTGGCGCCTGACAGAATTTCCGTCTGGCGGCCCGAAGTAGGGGAGCGCGAGGGGATGTTTCCCCTCGAAATGTTAGAGCGCCTAACAGAATTGCCGTTAGGCGGCCTGAAGTAGGGGAGTCTGAGGGGAGTATCCCCTCAATTGTGTTACGCACTCTTAGGCACTCTCATGCAGAACGTCGCCGAAGCCGTCACCGAACATCGCCTGAGCCTCGCGGAGGTGCTCGACGAGCTGGTGGCCGACAAGCTGGTCAGTCGTGCGGATGCCGACAAGCTCATCGCCGAGCGCCGCATGCACCGCGGCGACCACCACCCACTGGTGCTGATCGCCGACCAGAAGTGGTTGGCGCCCGGGTCGCCGCAGAAGCTGCTGTCGCTGGAATGGCTGACCGAGTGGCTGGCCGGCAAGACCGGCATGAGCTATTACCACATCGATCCGCTGAAGATCAATTTCGCTGCGGTGACTGCGGTGATGTCCAACCAGTATGCGGCGCGCTTCAAGATACTGCCGGTGGAGGTGAACACGCGCGAAGCGGTGATCGCCACCAGCGAGCCCTATATCAAGGAGTGGGAGAAGGAACTCAGTCAGATGCTGCGGCTGGAGTTCCGCCGGGTGCTGGCCAACCCGAACGACATCAGCCGCTACCAGGTCGAGTTCTACAACCTGGCGCGCTCGATCAAGGGCGCCGACCGCTCCGGGGACAAGAGTTCCGGCATCGGCAATTTCGAGCAGCTGGTCGAACTGGGCAAGACCAACCGCCAGCTCGACGCCAACGACCAGCACATCGTTCACGTGGTGGACTGGCTGTGGCAGTACGCCTTCGAGCAGCGCGCCAGCGACATCCACATGGAGCCGCGCCGCGACGTCGGCATCGTGCGCTTTCGCATCGACGGCACGCTGCACGAGGTGTACCGCATCCCGATGGCGGTGATGACCGCGATGACCAGCCGTATCAAGATCCTCGGCCGTATGGACGTGGTGGAGAAGCGCCGGCCGCAGGACGGCCGCATCAAGACCCGCACGGCCGAGGGGCTGGAGACGGAACTGCGCCTCTCGACGCTGCCCACGACTTTCGGGGAAAAGCTGGTAATGCGGGTGTTCGACCCGGAAGTGATCATGAAGGATTTCACCGACCTGGGCTTTTCCGAGGACGACAAGGCGCGCTGGAACACCATGACGCGCTCGCCTAACGGCATCATCCTGGTCACCGGCCCGACGGGCTCCGGCAAGACCACCACGCTGTACTCGACGCTGAAGACGCTGGCCACGCCCGAGGTCAATGTCTGCACCATCGAGGACCCGATCGAAATGATCGAGCCTGCGTTCAACCAGATGCAGGTGCTGTCCTCGATCGATCTGGGCTTCGCTGCGGGCGTGAGGGCGCTGATGCGGCAGGATCCGGACATCATCATGGTGGGTGAGATTCGCGACATGGAGACAGCCGAGATGGCTATTCAGGCTGCGCTGACCGGCCACCTGGTGCTCTCCACGCTGCATACCAACGATGCGGCTAGCGCCATCACGCGGCTGCTCGACCTAGGGGCTCCGCCCTACCTGCTCAACTCGACCATCCTCGGCGTGATGGCACAGCGCCTGGTGCGCGCGCTGTGCCCGCATTGCAAGCAGAAGGTGCCGTTCGGACAGCGCGCCGGTGACATGGATTGGGGCGAGTTCGTCGCACCCTGGAAAGCCAAGCGCCCCGAGCACGTGTACTTGCCGGTGGGCTGCCTGGAGTGCCGCAACACCGGTTACATGGGGCGCGTGGGTCTGTACGAAATCCTGCTCATGACGTCTGCCATCAAGAATCTCATCCATGCCGCGGCCGATTCGGTGAAGATCCGCGAGCAGGGCTACAAGGAGGGCATGAGGCCGCTGCGCATCAGCGGCGCCATGAAGGTGGCGATGGGGCTGACGACCTTCGAGGAAGTCCTCAAGGTGCCGCCACCCCCGACGCAGTCCTGAGGCGGCGCCAACCGCCGCGCGGTTCGGGCAGCGGTTTCGACCGGCTTCCCGCCGCGCGCTTCAAGCGGCGGTTTGGACAGGCTTCCCGCCGCGCGCTTCAAGCGGCGGTTTCGACCGGCTGCCTGCCGCACGGGTCAAGTGGCGGTTTCAACCTTGTTCCGGCCGTTCTGCTTGGCGGCGTAGAGCGCGGCATCGGCGCGCAAGAGCGCGGACTGGATCGCTTCGCCGCGGCGATACTCGGCGATGCCGATCGACACCGTGATCTGCTGCCCCCCCGGCAGGCCCGGGAAAGCGGTCGAGGCGATCATTGCGCGCAGGCGCTCGGCCAGCCGCTGTGCGCCCTCCAGCCCGGTCTGCGTCGAGAACAGCAGGAACTCCTCGCCGCCGTAGCGCGCGAAGAAGTCGGTAGGGCGCAGGATCTGGCCGGCGTTCTCGGCAAAATTGCGCAGCACCTCGTCGCCCGAGGCATGCCCGAAGCTGCCGTTGACGGCCTTGAAATGATCGAGATCCATCATGAAGACGCAGAACGGCAGGCCGCCGCGGTCGGCGCGGCTGCGCTCCTGATCGAGGATGTCGGTGATGTGGCGGCGGTTGTGGAGGCCCGTCAGGTCATCGCGCGACACCAGGCTCTGCAGCCGCGCGAGCACCTCCTCGAGCCGGTCGTGGCTCTCGGCAAGGCGCTTGCGCAGCGAGCCCACGTAGCTGGCGAAGACGGCGAACCAGCACAGCACGAAGGCCGGCACGATCCACTGCAGGATCTGCATCTGCAGGGCGCTGCGCGACTCCATGAGCATCCAGTCGCGCGACAGGATCCAGCCGTAGCCGGCGAGGAAGAAGGCGGCGATGGAGAGCATCTGCACCATCGAGAGGCGGAACAGGCCGAACAGGAAAGGAACGAGATACACCAGCAGCAGGCTGGTGCGGCCGCCCCGCGCGGCATTGATGGCGTACAGCAGCACCAGCGTGGAGAACAGGATCATCCACAGCGTCAGGCTGGGATCGCTGAAACGGGTGTTGAGTCCGGAGCGGAACAGGACGTAGAAGCCGATGTTGCCGAGCACGGTGGCGAGCGTCAGGTGGACGAGGGCGTCCCGGTCCATCACCCCGAGCAGGTGGTAGAGATAGAAGAGGAACAGCACGACGAAGCTCGTGCAGGAAGCGAGCAGAAAGCGTTGCATGCGGTGCGCCTGCGCCGGATCTTCCTGCGGCAGCAGGAAAAAGCCACTCGACAAGGCCGCCGGCGATGCCGGCGCCTCCTCGGGTGCTGTCTCCGGGAACGTGGCGTTGGTCATCAGCGGGTGAGCACGCGCATGGCGCGCTCCAGGCCGGCGATGGTGGTCGGGAACATGCGCCCGCCCATCAGGTCGCGCATGACGCTGATCGACTGCCGGTAGCCCCACACCTCCTCGGGCTCGGGGTTCAGCCACACCGCCTTGGGGTAGACCTCGGCGATGCGCTTCATCCACACCGAGCCGGGCTCCTCGTTGTGGTATTCCACCGAGCCGCCGGGCTGCAGGATCTCGTACGGGCTCATGGTGGCGTCGCCGACGAAGATCAGCTTGTAGTCGTGGCCGTACTTGTGCATCACGTCCCAGGTGCGCGTGCGCTCGGAGTTGCGGCGGCGGTTGTCCTTCCACACGAAGTCGTAGAGGCAGTTGTGGAAGTAGAAATACTCGAGGTGCTTGAATTCGGTCTTGGAGGCGGAGAAGAGCTCCTCACAGAGGCGGATGTGATCGTCCATCGAGCCGCCGATGTCGAAAAACATCAGCACCTTGGCGGTGTTGTGGCGCTCGGGGCGCATGGCCAGGTCGAGCCAGCCGGCATTCTTCGCGGTGCGCTGGATGGTGGTGTCGAGGTCGAGTTCGTCGGGCGCGCCCTCGCGCGCGAAGCGGCGCAGGCGCCTGAGCGCAATCTTGATGTTGCGGGTGCCCAGTTCGACCGCATCATCGAGATTGCGGTATTCGCGCTGGTCCCACACCTTGACCGCCTGGCGGTTGCGCGAGCGGTCCTGGCCGATGCGCACGCCCTCCGGGTTGTAGCCATAGGCGCCAAAAGGCGAGGTGCCTGCTGTGCCGATCATCTTGCTGCCGCCCTGGTGGCGTTGCTTCTGCTCCTCGAGGCGCTGCTTGAGCGTCTCCATGAGCTTCTCCCAGCCGCCCATGGCCTCGATCTTGGCCTTCTCCCCGTCGGTCAGGTTGAGCTCGGCCTGCTTGAGCAGCCATTCGAGGGGGATGTCGGCCTCGACGCCCGCCAGCGACTCCACGCCCTTGAAGAAGGAAGCAAAGGCCTGGTCGAACTTGTCGAAGTTGCTCTCGTCCTTGACCAGGGTGGTGCGGGCGAGGAAGTAGAACTGGTCGATCGAGGGCGAGATGACGCCCCTGGCCATGCCCTCCATCAGCATCAGGTACTCCTTGATGGAGACCGGAACCTTGGCGTCCTTGAGCTTGAGGAAGAAGCCGGCAAGCATGCGGGTGAACGGCCTGGGTGGCGGGACGCCGCGCGACTGCCCTAGTTGCGACTCTGGCGCGTCATGAAGATCAGGCGCTCGAACAGGTGCACATCCTGCTCGTTCTTGAGCAGCGCGCCGTGCAGGGGCGGGATGATTTTCTTGTTGTCCCTGGAGCGCAGCGCCTCCGGCGAAATGTCCTCGGCCAGCAGCAGCTTCAGCCAGTCGAGCAGTTCCGAGGTGGAGGGCTTCTTCTTCAGGCCGGGTACTTCGCGCACCTCAAAGAAGACTTCCAGCGCCTCGCGCAGCAGCATCTTCTTGATCCCGGGGAAATGGACGTCCACGATCTTCTGCATGGTGTCCTTGTCCGGGAAGCGGATGTAGTGGAAGAAGCAGCGCCGCAGGAACGCATCCGGCAGCTCCTTCTCGTTGTTCGAGGTGATCATGACGATCGGCCTGTGCCGCGCCTTGACCAGTTCGCGCGTCTCGTAGACGAAGAATTCCATGCGGTCGAGTTCGCGCAGCAGGTCGTTGGGGAACTCGATGTCGGCCTTGTCGATCTCGTCGATCAGCAGCACCACCGGCTTGTCCGACACGAAGGCCTGCCAGAGCGTGCCCCGGACGATGTAGTTGGCAATGTCCTGCACGCGCGGGTCGCCGAGCTGGGAGTCACGCAGGCGGGACACCGCGTCGTACTCGTAGAGCCCCTGCTGCGCCTTGGTGGTGGACTTGATGTGCCACTCGAGCAGTTCGAGGCCGAGCGACGCGGCCACCTCCTCGGCGAGGCGGGTCTTGCCGGTGCCCGGCTCGCCCTTGATCAGCAGCGGGCGCTGCAGCATGACCGCGGCGTTCACAGCCAGCGCGAGGTCTTCGGTGGTGACGTAGGTGTCGGAACCCTGGAAGCGCATGGCTGTCCGCCGTCTCTGGAGGCAACGGCCGATTATAGCCGCGAAGGCGGGCGCGCCTGCACCGCGGCGCCCGGCGATCATTCTTGCAGGTGCCGTTAGCTTTCGCGCCTGCGGATGCAATCCATGTAGGCCGCCATGTCCAGCGGGGTATTGTACCGCTGCGCCGCCCACACCGTCTCTCCGAGGCACTCGAGAATGCCGTGCAGGGCCGCATGGCGATCCGCCGCCTGCGCGCACAGGCGCACGAATTCGCCACGAATGCCGGGCGGCTGGTCGATACCCAGCTGCTCCTCGATGGCCAGATGCAGGCTGAGGTGCAGGAAGGGATTGGCCTCCCCGTCCTCGATGCGGTAGTCGCGGTCAGCCGTTCCGGCCTGTTCGAGCAGGGCGTGGTACTCGGGGTGCAGCAGCATCACGTCGACGGCGGTGGTCCCGAGCCCGACGAGGGGCAGCCGGCCGCGGTGCTTCGACCAGGCGTCGATGAAGAAGCGGCGGACCTCGTCGCGGGACGGATTGAACATGGATTGGGCGGCGCCGCGTCAGGGATGGATGCTGCGCCTCCCGGCCGGCGCCGCCGGCCGGGTCTTGCTGCGGAATTCGCACAGGTCGCGGATCACGCAGGACGGGCAGTCCGGCGTGCGCGCCTTGCAGACATAGCGGCCGTGCAGGATCAGCCAGTGGTGGGCGTCGTGCCTGAAGGGCTTCGGGACGAACTTGAGCAGGCGTTCTTCCACAGCGCGGACATCCTTCCCCGGCGCAAGGCCGGTGCGGTTGGACACGCGGAAGATGTGCGTGTCCACAGCGATGGTGGGCTGCCCGAAGGCGGTGTTGAGGATGACGTTGGCGGTCTTGCGCCCCACGCCGGGCAGCGCCTCCAGCGCCTCGCGCGACTGCGGCACTTCGCCGCCATGGCGCTCGAGCAGGATGCGGCAGGTCTCGATGATGTGCCTCGCCTTGCTGCGGAACAGGCCGATGGTCCTGATGCAGGAGGCCAGTCTCGCCTCGCCGAGTGCCAGGATGGCGGCAGGGGTGTTGGCGACCGGATACAGCCTGCGCGTGGCCGCATTCACGCTCTTGTCGGTGGCCTGCGCGGACAGCACGACGGCGACCAACAGCTCGAAGGGGGCGCGATATTCCAGCTCGGTGGCCGGCTTCGGGTTGACCGCCCGCAGCCGCTCGAAGATCTGTCGCCGCTTCTCGGGGTTCATGGGCGCGATTGCCGGCGCGCGCGCGCGCGCGCCAGCGCCGCCTCCGCGGCAAGCGCGGCGTCCGACTTGCCGCGTGGACTGCCGGCGTTGCCCGTGGCGCCGGCAGATGAGCCGCCGCCCGGCTCGGCCGGGGCCGTGCGACT
>VGIE01000073.1 GCA_016867955.1 Betaproteobacteria bacterium | reverse complement strand
GGGCATCCTCGGCGTCGATTACGCGCTGCTGTCCGACAGCGCGGGGCACGCTTGAACGCGGGCGCGCAGGCGTCCGGGGCCCCGGCCACAGCGCGCGCAGCCCCGGCGGCGCCTCAGCGCCCGGGCGTGCTGGCCTTCGATTTCGGCATGAAGTACATCGGCGTCGCCTTGGGCGACAGCGAGACCGGCGTGGCCAGTCCGCTGCAAGTGATTGCCGGCGAGGACAACGCCACGCGCTTCGGGCGCATCGAGGGCCTGATCGCTGAGTGGCACCCGGGCAGCCTGGTGGTCGGGCTGCCGCTCTCCATGGATGGCGCCGAGCATGACCTGACGCGGCGCGCACGCCGTTTCGCCCGCCAGCTCGAAGGGCGCTTCCGGCTGCCGGTTTCGCTCGTCGACGAACGTCTTTCCTCGGCGGTTGCCGGGGATGCGCTGCGCGACATGGGTCGAGGCGGCCGCACCCACAAGCACGTCAGCCACGCCCTCGCCGCGCAAGTCATCCTGCAGGCCTGGCTCGACGAGCAGCGCCGGCCGCAGCCGACGGATGGCGCAGAAGACGCCGCGGCGGGCGGCAGTAACGGAGGACCGGATGCAACTGCCTGACGCTGAAGCGCTGTGCGCCAGCCTGGTCGCGCAGTTGCGCGGCCGGGTGACACCCGACACGGCCATCGTCGGCATCGTCACCGGCGGTGCCTGGCTTGCGGAGCGGCTGCGTCGCGAGCTGGGACTCGAGACACCGATGGGCACGCTCGACGTGTCCTTCTATCGAGATGACTTCGGCAAGTCCGGCCTGAAGAAGCGGGTGCGCCCGTCGCAGGTGCCGTTCGAGGTCGAGGGGCGGCTGCTGCTGCTGGTTGACGATGTGCTCTACACCGGCCGCACCATCAGAGCCGCCATGAACGAGCTGTTCGATTATGGCCGGCCGGCGCGCATCGACCTTGCGGTGCTGGTGGACCGCGGCGGGCGTGAGTTGCCGATTGGGGCGCAGTACTGCGGTGCGCAGTTCGAAGTGCCGGCCGGCAGGGTGCTGGTCCTCGAGCGCGACGGCGAGGACGCGGCGGCAAGGCTGCTGCTGCAGCTGTCCGACCACCGCCGCACGAGGGGTCCGGGCTGATGAAAGGCAAGCATCTGTACCAGGGATATCCGCAACAATCGGTACGGCATGAGGACCCCGGCGGGAGCAGGCTGCGATGAGGAATCCGCAACTCAACGAGCGCGGTGAACTGCGGCATCTGCTGACCCTGGACGGGCTGCCGCACGAGGTGATCCTGCACATCCTTGATACTGCCGCTTCGTTCGTCGGCATCACCGAGCGCGACGTGAAGAAGGTGCCGCTGTTGCGCGGCAAATCGGTGTTCAACCTGTTCTTCGAGAATTCCACGCGCACCCGCACCACCTTCGAGATCGCCGCAAAGCGCCTCTCGGCCGACGTCATCAACCTCAACATCAACACCTCGTCGGCGGCCAAGGGCGAATCGCTGCTCGACACCATCGACAACCTGTCGGCCATGCACGCCGACATGTTCGTGGTGCGCCACGCTTCCAGCGGCGCCCCGCACCTGATCGCGCGCCATGTCAAGGAGCATCCGTACCTGCACGTGGTGAATGCCGGCGACGGCCGCCATGCGCATCCGACCCAGGGCCTGCTCGACCTCTACACCATCCGCCACTACAAGCAGGATTTCACGAAGCTCTCGGTCGCCGTCGTCGGCGACGTGCTGCATTCGCGCGTGGCGCGCTCGCTGATCCACGGCCTCACCACCATGGGCACGCCCGACGTGCGCGTGATCGGCCCGAGGACGCTGCTGCCGCGCGGCGTCGAGCAGCTGGGCGTGCGCGTGTTCCACGACATGGCCGAGGGGCTGCGCGGCTGCGATGCGATCGTGATGCTTCGCCTGCAGAACGAGCGCATGAAGGGCCCGCTGCTGCCCTCCGCGCAGGAGTATTTCAAGAGCTACGGCCTGACGCTGGAGAAGCTGGCGCTGGCCAAACCCGATGCCATCGTCATGCATCCGGGTCCGATGAACCGCGGCGTTGAGATCGACTCCGCAGTGGCCGACGGGCCGCGCTCGGTGATCCTGCCGCAGGTCACCTTCGGCATCGCTGTTCGCATGGCGGTGATGGCGATTCTCGCGGGCAACTGAGCGCGGGCAGACAGATGAAAATCCACATCAGCAACGGCCGGGTGGTCGACCCGGCGAGCGGCACGGACGCGAAGCAGGATGTCTACATCGAAGCCGGCCGCATCACCGGCATCGGCGACGTGCCCGCGGGGTTCAAGGCCGGCCGGGTGATCGATGCCCGCGGCCTGGTGGTGGCGCCAGGTCTGGTCGACCTCTCGGCGCGTCTGCGCGAACCGGGCTTCGAATACAAGGCCACACTGGAAACCGAACTGGGCGCCGCCGTGGCAGGCGGCGTCACGAGCCTGGCCTGCCCGCCCGACACCGACCCGCCGCTGGACGAGCCGGGGCTGGTCGAAATGCTCCGCCACAGCGCGCGCGGCCTCGACCTTGCCCACGTGCATCCGGTCGGCGCGCTCACTGCCAAGCTGGGCGGCGAGCGGCTCACCGAAATGGTGCTGCTGCGCGAGGCCGGCTGCGTGGCGTTTTCGCAGGCCGACGTGGCGCTGCCCGACACGCAGGTGCTGTGGCGCGCCATGCAGTACGCCTCGACCTTCGGCTTTGCCCTGTGGCTGCGGCCCCAGGACGGCTTCCTCGCGCGCGACGGCGTCGCGCACGACGGCGACGTGGCCACGCGGCTCGGGCTGGCGGCGATACCGTCGTTCGCCGAAACCATTGCCATCGAGACCGCACTCGCCCTGGTGCGCGACACCGGCGCGCGCGTGCACTTCCAGCGCCTGTCCACGGCGCGCGGTGTCGAGCTGCTGCGCCGCGCCAAGGCCGAGGGCCTGCCGGTGAGCGGCGACGTGTCGGCGCATCATGCGCACCTGTCCGAAATGGACCTCGGCTACTTCGATTCGCTTTGTCACGTGATCCCGCCGTTCCGCTCCGCGCGCGACCGCGATGCGCTGCGCGAGGGGCTCGCCGATGGCACGCTGGACGCCATGTGCTCCGACCACGCGCCGGTGGATGAGGATACCAAGCTGATGCCCTTTGCAGAATCCGAGCCGGGCGCCACCGGTCTCGAGCTGCTGCTGCCGCTGGCGCTGAAATGGGGCACGGGTATGCGCCTGCCACTGGCCAAGACGCTGGGCGTTGTCACCGACCGGCCGGCGCGCATCCTCGGCAGCGAAGCCGGCCGCCTCGCCGTCGGCCAGCCGGCCGACCTCTGCGTGTTCGACGCCGAGGCCATGGTGCGCGTCAGCGCCGATACGCTGAAGAGCCAGGGCCACAACACGCCCTTCCTCGGCATCGAGCTGCCCGGCCGCGTGCGCTGCACGCTGGTGGGGGGGCGGGTGGTGTACGAGGGCTGAAGCGGCTGTTGCCGGCCCCAGTCCGAGATCACAATAAGGCTATCGAGCCAAGTCAGGTGCAGGACAAGCGACAAATTTGATAATTTCTCTGGCTGCACGAGTCGCCCCGGACCGCAACCCGCAGCGGCCACACGCATGGTCTTGCGACGCGAGGTTTCGCCATTCATCACGGCCAGCGACTGCCCAGGCACGCCGCTCTTTCTTTCGCCCTGCTGGATATGCAGGTCAAGCATCCAGCCGCCATCGCGGGCGCGATACCAGCCTAGAACGGCGTGGCGACCACGCGGCGCAGCCACTCCAGCACGATGATGACGATTTGCGCCGCGATGATCAGGAACAGCGGCGATATGTCGACGCGGCCGATGGGTGGGATAAAGCGGCGTAATGGTGCGTAGAAACGCCGTGTCAGCATGTCTAGCAGCGGTGCGAAGGGCGAGTGGGGCGCGACGAAGCTCAGCACCGCCTGCAGGATGGCGGCGCCGATCAACAGGTACATCGACATGCGCGCCAGTTCGATGGCGGAAATGGCGGCCAGCACCAGGAAGGCGATGCTGGGCGCGCTGGCGAAGACATAGCCGCGCAAGGACATGAGCAGCGCCGCGACCAGCGCCTGGGCCAGCCAGGCCAGCAGCAGTGTCGCGAGGTCCAGCCCGAGCAGACCGGGAATGAAGCGGCGCACCGGAACGACGATCCAGTTGGTCAGTGCCGCGAGGAACTCACCGATCGGATTGCGGAAGGGCGCGCGCAGCCACTGCATGTGGAAGCGCAGCAACAGCGCGTAGACAAACAAGCTGCCTAGCGAGTCGATGAGCAGCGTTCCGATTTGGGTGAACATGTCGGTCCTTTCTGTGCAAATTCTGTTCGCATGAACAGGTGCAGGTCAACGGTCACGCGCATGTCCCTGCCGCGGATGCCCCTGACGGGAACCGTTTCAGGGGTGCCCATTTCAGTCCTTGCCCAGCAGATCGCCCAGCTCGATTGAGCGGGCATTCGCGGCCTGCGTGGCGCGCGAAATGGCGGCCTTCACGCCGCTTGCCTCCATCGACGCCAGCGCCGCTTCGGTGGTGCCGCCCTTCGAGGTGACCTTGGTGCGCAGCGTGGCCGGGTCGTCCGGCGAGCCGGACGCCAGTTTCGCCGCGCCGAGGAAGGTTTCGAGGGCCAGCAGGCGCGCATCGGCGGGCGCCAGGCCCAGCTCGCGCGCCGCGGCTTCGAGCGCCTCGATGAAATAGAACACGTAGGCCGGGCCGCTGCCGGAGATTGCAGTCACCGGGTCGAGCAGCGCTTCGCTGTCGACCCAGATCGACTTGCCCATGGCGCCGAGCACGCGATCGACGTTGGCGCGCTGTGCCGCGCTCACCGCCGGCGTGGCGCAGGCCGCCGTCATGCCGGCGCCGATGAGCGCCGGCGTGTTCGGCATGCAGCGCGCGATGAGGGCATGGCCGCCCAGCCAGCGCGCCAGGTCGCCGATGCGAATTCCGGCGGCGATCGACAGCACGAGCGTGTCCCGCCCCAGGTGAGGCACGACCGATGCTGCCGCATCGTGCATCTGCTGCGGCTTGACCGCCATCACCACCACGTCGCCCAGCGGCGCAGCCTCGACCGGCGTCGCGCAGGCCTTCACGCCGAACTGGCTGGCCAGCCGCGCGCGCTGCTCCGGGACCGGCTCCACCACGCCGATGCCGGCCGCGTCGAACCCGCCCGCCTTCAGCCCGCCGATGATGGCCTGGGCCATGTTCCCGCCGCCAATGAATGTGATCTTCATTCATTGGCCCCGAAGTTGGGGGATATACAAGGGGGCGGAGCCGCCATGTTCGTCAACCATCGTGATCTTCATGTTTTCGTCCGTTCACCAAAGATGGCCGTGCCCACGCGCACGATGGTCGCACCTTCGGCGACCGCCGCCTCAAGATCCGCCGACATGCCCATGGACAAGGTGTCTAGCGCGATGCCTTTGCCCGCCAGCATGGCGAGCAGCTCGCGCAGCTGCGCAAAGCGGCGACGCCGCAGCGCCATGTCGCCGGTCGGTTCGGGAATGGTCATCAGCCCGCGCAGGCGCAGGCGCGGCAAGCCGGCCATGAGTCGGGCCAGCACCTCCACTTCCACCGGCGCGACGCCGTTCTTGCTCGCTTCGCCGCTGATGTTGACCTCGATACAGGCATTCAGCGGCGCGCGGCCTGCCGGGCGTTGTTCGGACAGCCGCCGCGCGACCTTCTCGCGGTCCACCGTATGCACCCAGTCGAACTGCTCGGCGATGGGTCGCGTCTTGTTGCTCTGGATGGGGCCGATGAAATGCCAGGCCAGCGCGAGGTCGCGTGTCGCATCGATCTTGCCCTGCGCTTCCTGGACATAGTTTTCGCCGAAATCGCGCAATCCCGCCGCGGCAGCCGCGCGCACGGTATCGGCGGGAAACGCCTTGCTCACGGCCAGCAACTGCACCGCATCCGCCGGCCTGCCCGCGGCTGCGCAGGCGGCGGCGATGCGCGTGCGAACTGCGAGTATCCTTGCTTGCAAGCCGGTCGGGATTGTTGCCATAATCCTGAAACAACAAACATTTACAAGCGGGACGGGGCGCAAGCGCGAGGCTTGTTGCCAAAAGGGCGTCAGCGCATTTGCCGTGGAGCAGCGGCGTCGCGACTGCAGCCGGAACGGCGTCATCGATAAGCGAGTCAATTATATATGGACATCTCCGAACCCCTGGCCTTCGTCGTCAAGAACAAGGCTTCCGACCCGCACCTGTCCGCGGGCCTGCCCCCGATGATCCGTGTGCATGGCGACATCCGCCGCATCAACCTTCCTGCCATGGACCACAAGGATGTCCACGGCATGATCTACGACATCATGAACGACGGTCAGCGCAAGCATTACGAAGAAACGCTGGAGTGCGACTTCTCGTTCGCGATACCGGCCCTGGCGCGCTTCCGCGTCAACGCCTTCGTGCAGAACCGCGGCGCGGCTGCGGTGATGCGGACAATTCCCTCGAAGATCCTGTCGCTGGAAGACCTCAAGGCGCCGAAGATCTTCGCCGAAATTTCCGACCAGCCGCGCGGCGTGGTGCTGGTGACCGGGCCGACGGGCTCGGGCAAGTCCACCAGGCTGGCGGCCATGATCAACCACAAGAACGAAACCGAATTGGGGCACATCCTCACCATCGAAGACCCTATCGAGTTCGTGCACGAATCGAAGAAGTGCCTTATCAACCAGCGCGAGGTCGGCCCGCACACGCTGTCGTTCAACAACGCGTTGTGCAGCGCGCTGCGCGAGGACCCGGACGTCATCCTCGTTGGTGAAATGCGAGACCTCTAGACCATCCGCTTGGCGCTGTCCGGCGCCGAGACCGGCCACCTCGTGTTCGGCACGCTGCACACCTCGTCGGCCGCCAAGACCATCGACCGGATCGTCGACGTGTTCCCGGCGGCGGAAAAGGAAATGATCCGCGCCATGATCTCGGAATCGCTGACGGCCATCATTTCGCAGACGCTGCTCAAGACCAAGGACGGTCAGGGCCGCGTGGCGGCGCACGAGATCATGATCGGCACGCCCGCCATCCGCAACCTCATCCGCGAGAACAAGATCGCCCAGATGTACTCGGCGATCCAGACCGGGCAGCAGTTCGGCATGCAGACGCTCGACCAGAACCTGCAGGACCTGGTCAAGCGCAACATCGTCGGGATGGAAGAGGCGCGCTCCAAGGCCGCCAACAAGGAGAATTTCAAGTAATTCCGCCGTAGCGGAGCCTGGCTCCGCGACGGCCCGATCAAACCGCAAGGGAGTCACGCTATGGAAAAAGAACAGGCAACAAAGTTCATGTACGACCTGCTGCGGCTGCTGATTCAGAAGAAGGGGTCGGACCTGTTCATCACCGTCGGCTTCCCGCCGGCGATGAAGGTCGACGGCAAGATGACCCCGGTGTCCAACCAGCCGCTTACCACGCAGCACACCGCGGACCTGGCGCGCGCGATCATGAACGACAAGCAGGCCTCGCAGTTTGAGGCCACCAAGGAGTGCAATTTCGCCATCGCACCGGCCGGCATCGGCCGCTTCCGAGTCAATGCCTTCATCCAGCAGACCTATGTCGGCCTGGTGCTGCGCGTCATCACCACCACCATCCCGAAGTTCGAGGACCTGAAGATCCCGCCGGTGCTGAAGGACGTGATCATGACCAAGCGCGGCCTGGTCATCATGGTGGGCGGCACCGGCTCGGGGAAATCCACGAAGTTGGCGGCCATGATCGGCTACCGCGACGACAACCACTTTGGTCACATCATCACCATCGAGGACCCGATCGATTACACCCACCCGCACAACAAGAGCCTGATCACGCAGCGCGAGGTGGGGTGGACACGGATTCCTGGGAGAACGCGCTGCACACGCTGCGGCAGGCGCCCGATGTCATTCTGATCGGCGAAATCCGCCACAAGGAGACCATGGAGCATGCCTTGGCTTTTGCGGAAACCGGCCACCTCGCGCTGGGCACGCTGCACGCCAACAGCGCCAACCAGGCGCTCGACCGCATCATCAACTTCTTCCCCGAAGAGCGCCGCGCCCAGCTGCTGATGGACCTGTCGCTGAATCTGCGCGCATTGGTCTCGCAGCGTCTCATCCCGCTGAAGGAGGGCAAGGGCCGCGCCGCCGCGGTGGAGATCATGCTCAATTCGCCGCTGATCGCGGACCTGATCTTCAAGGGCGATGTGCACGAGATCAAGGAGATCATGAAGAAGTCGCGCGAGCTGGGCATGCAGACCTTCGACCAGGCCCTGTTCGACCTATACGAGGAGGGCCGCATTTCCTACGAGGATGCGCTGCGCAACGCCGACTCGGTCAATGATCTGCGGCTGATGATCAAGCTGCACTCTTAGGACTCGAAGGAAAAGGACATCACCAAGGGCATCGAGCACCTCAACATCGTCTGAGCCCGGGCGCGGCTTTGCCGCGCCGGGTCAGACCGCGCATAATCGGCCGGCCGCAAAGCGGCCCGACCATTGCGCGCGGCGCGTTGCGCAGCGATGCCGCCGTGAATGCGCAATCGTGTTGGTTGGGCGCCACGTGGGGCGCCCTCGCTGTTTCAGGAGGCGGCATTGGCCGGTGTGATTGAAGCGATCTGGATCAAGCGCGCCAAGCGCGGTGTCATGGATGCGGTGGATGCTGCGGAACTGCTGGTCGATCGCGGCATCGCCGGCAGCGCCGACCAGGGCGGCCGGCGGCAGGTGACGCTGCTTGAGGCGGAGATCTGGGAAGAGGTCACGCGC